>JBALXF010000219.1:0-5700 GCA_036961085.1 Psychromonas sp. | reverse complement strand
GCAAAAAGGAAGCTTTGTATTCAATCCTCAAAAAAGTCAGGTACTTGAACTTTGTAATTATAGAGGGTTCATTGAGCCAATCGCATTAGAAGAAGCAGTAAAACATGCACCGGACTCGCTTATCAAGTCATTAAAGTCATGTGTAACCATGATGGATAAAAAGTCTAAGAGTAAAGACTACAAAGGTTTTTTAGTGTTAGATGCAGAATTCCATCAACTCTTTTTTGATCATTGTAACAATCATTTTTTACAGCAAAGTTATCATCAGGTTAATGTATTTATTGGTGCCCTACGTAGTAATTTAACAAAGAATGATGATGTACGTTTTGACATCATATTAAGTGAACACCACGAAATATTAGACAATATTGTGAATAACAAAATTGAAGCAGCAAAAAGTAGCTTATACAATCACGTAATAGATGTTAAAGAGGTGTATCAAGCTGTAATAAATTAATCGCAATCATGAATTAGGGTGTTGATTTTATTATTAGCCTTCACCCAATAGAATGGCAATAAATATGCTTTTATTTAGCGAAATAGAGAGTGGATAGTGAATGCTTTCACTGTATAGCGAGATCTAGTTGAACTAGCAAAGAGACTCTCCTCGGCATCAGAAAAAACAACAATTAGCTTCTAAAAAGATAATAATTTTCATTTACTCTCTAGCCAACAAGTTTGAATCTGAAAATTTCTAAATTATATTAATTTAGAAGCATGTTGATCGATATGCAGCAAATAGCTACCTACAAGACAATAAATCCCCCTCCCCCTTTAAACGGTAATTACAAACCCAAAAAACAAAGTAACTAATTGATTGAAAATGTTAAACTACATTTAAGCGTGGAAATAACCAATCTAAAAAGCGATATAAATCCCTCCAATGTTCTACCTCAGCCCCACTATCAGCAATAGAGTTAATGGTGATTTTAGTTGTCTGCATCAGTTCACAATTATTTAACAGATGGACAAGTTGTTTAATTTCCGTGATCTCAGTCACTGCATAAATACGAATAAAACGGTTTAATTGCATCACTGACATATCAGATATCATATTCCAAGAAGATATGTTGAACTTTAAAAAACATTAAACCAAAGACATATTAATAGGCTAACAGCCAAAATACTTAAGAGGTTACCATGAAAAAATTAGTCATCGCCGCCGTCGCATCCCTTATAGCTATATCTAGTACTGCAATGGCCACAACAACGATAAGAATTGGACATGGCGCTAATGAAAATTATCACCTTCATAGGGCGATGGAAAAATTCAAAAGTGATGTTGAAGAAAAATCGAATGGTAAATTTGAAGTTCAGATATTCCCGAGTTCTCAAATGGGGCCCGACCGTGAAATGATTGAAAGTGTTCAATCAGGAATGTTACAAATGGCGGTTTCTCCATCATCTTTTTATTCGTACTGGGACAAGTCATTTGATGTAGTCGAACTACCTTTTATTTACCCAAGTAAAGAGGTAGCACTACGTACCGTTCACGGTCCTGCTGGTGACGAAATGCTTAAACGCTTAAACGCGATCAACCTAGTCGGTATTGGCTGGTTAGAAAATGGTATACGTCATGCATCTAATAATGTACGCCCTATTAACAAGCCAGAAGATATGGATGGTTTAAAAATTCGCACAATGAAGGTGCCTGCACACGTTAAAACCTTTAATGCATTAGGTGCTTCAGCTACACCAATGAACTTTGGTGAAGTTTACTCTGCACTACAACAAGGTGTTGTTGACGGACAAGAAAACCCAGTCGCACACATCTATGCACAACGTTTCTATGAAGTTCAAAAATATGTCAGCTTGACTAGCCATGTTATGACTTTTTATATCCCAGTCATGAACATGGAATTTTGGAACTCTATTTCAGTAGAAGATCAGCAATTACTGCTTAGTTCTATGAAAGATGCCGAAGCCTACCAACAACAATTGGTTAATGATGAAGAAGGTAAGCAGTTAGAAGCATTTGAAGCTGCTGGCACTAAAGTAAACAAATTGTCAGAAGAGCAACTACAAGTCTTTATCGATGCAACAGAAAGTGTTCGAGCTGAATACAAAAAAAGCTTAGGTGAGGAAACTTACAATACGTGGATGGATGCAATCAAAGCAGAAACAACAGCTAAATAATCACTATTAGTAAGTCATAAATTAAGAAGTTATAAACTATATAGAGGGCTTTAAACGCCCTCTTTTTTATAATAACTTCCTTTCTTCAAATCAAACAGTAACAAATAATCATTGCTAAATCTGCCCACTAAATTTAAAGGAAGGGATATCTTCTTCCTGAGGATATACCATGTTTAATGAAGCCATTCCAGTAACGCTAGATGGAGGGTTTGAATGCCAACTTCCTCTCATGAGTCAAGTCAATCAACACTTCAGCCGTAACAAAATCACCGATATAAATAAAACTATTAGAACTCAATTAGATGCCCGAGAAGGTTCTGATAACCTTGCCGGTAAAAAATTAGCCATTACTGTTGGTAGCCGCGGAATATCCGGCTTAATTCCAGTCCTCGAAGAGACAATCGCTTATCTTCATCGTCATGGTGCAGAGCCTTTTATTGTACCTTCAATGGGTAGTCATGGCGGTGCCACGAGTGAAGGACAAATAAAAATCCTCGCCGGTTACGGTATTACTGAACAATCATTAGGTGTACCAATCCGCTCATCAATGGACGTTGTTGAAGTTGCTAAAATGCCAGATGGCATTCCACTTTATCTTGATCGTATTGCGCTAGAAGCAGACGGTATTATCCTATGCAATAAAATTAAACCGCATGCTGATTTCAAAGGTAACGTTGAAAGCGGCTTGTTGAAAATGCTTTGTATCGGCCTAGGAAACCACTTGGGCGCTTCATCCCTACACCGATATGGCTTTCACAATTTTCATACTGCGATCCCTGAAGCTGGTAAGAGGTTATTAGACAAGATAATGGTTACCTTTGCCATTGGCTTAATTGAAAATGCCTACGATGAGCTAATGGATATTGAAGTCGTTGAACAGGCTGGTATTTTAAAAGCCGAGCCAAATTATTTAGAAAAAGCTAAAAACAACATCGCCAGCATTCTTTTCCCTGAAATTGACGTATTGATTATTCAAGAAATAGGGAAAAACATCAGCGGTGAAGGCATGGATCCCAACGTAACAGGTCGCCCAGGTTCAGGCTTGAAACAAGGTTTTAACGGGCCAGATATCAGAAGTACTGTGGTGCTAGAACTCAGCTCATCAACTCATGGTAATGGAGTGGGTATTGGTATGGCAGATATTACCACTCGCTCACTGGTTAACAGCTTAGATTTATCTGCTATGTATACCAATGCAGCAACAGCTGGAACACTAGCAACAGCCAAAATTCCAATGGTAATGGATAACGACCGAGAAGCCATCATATTCGCACTAAAAACAGCGCCCATCCATAACATAGAAAAAGCCAAAGTAATGTGGATTAAGAACACATTAGAACTCGATTACATAATGATTTCAGCGGCATTAGTTGAGTCAGTAGAAGCCATTGAGAGAGCCAACTTAACCGGTATAAGTATGCCCTTTAAATTTGATAGTCAAGGCAAGCTTATCTCCTGGTCATCACAGCAAAGTTAAAACTGTAAGCGACTGTTTTTATAAATGATTAGTTGAGTATCTGCTATCTACATTTTGACTAGGTAAAAATATTGCAAATTCAATAATATTATTCTTTAAAGGGAGATAAAAGTATGAAAGTATTAGATCGAACAGCTAGTGATTCAGAGCTTTCGGAACTCGGAATAACTCGACGTCACTTAGTAAAAATGTTGGCGGTTGCGGGGAGTATCGCAACGATTTCGCCGAGCCTATTAGCCAATACAGCAACAGGCTCGTCACAGCAGGATTCAAACATGTCAGAAAGTTATGTTTATGTTGGAACATATTCAAGTCCCAATTTCGCCCCTGGCGCTAAAAACCCAAGTACCTCAAAGGGGATATACGTTTTTAAAATAGATAAGTCAGGTAATTTAGAGCTTATTCAGGAGGTAGAAGCAGAAAATCCATCATTCTTGACCGTAAGCCCTTCTAAGCAGTATCTATATTGTGTTAATGAACTAGGTACAAATGATTCAGGAGAGCCTCTAGGTCGAGTCAGTGCTTATAAAATTGATCCAGCAAGTGGAAAAATTAATTTTATTAATACTGAGTTAACCAAGGGTACCTGGCCTTGTCACTGCTTTGTACACCCGAGTGGTAAATACCTTCTTAGTGCCAATTATGGTAGTGGCAGTTTTCCTGCTCATCCAATCTTAGACGATGGAAGTCTTGGAAATATGAGTGATATGTTCCAAAGTGCTGGAAACGGTTCAGGACCAGATGAAGATCGTCAATCAGGCCCACACGCGCATATGATACTAACAAACCCAGGGGCACAGCATGTTTTTGGGGTTGACCTAGGTGCCGATAAAATTATTTCATTGAATCTAGATATTGAGACAGGAAAGTTTGCGCCTGGGATTGTCCCTAATGCGAACCTAGCTTCAGGGGCAGGTCCGAGACACATGGACTTCCATCCCAATGACAGGTTTTCTTATGTCCTCAATGAACTGTCTTCCAGTATAGAAATTTTTGGTTTCAATGCAGAACGAGGATCGTTTACTTGGATCCAGAATGTTTCAACATTGCCTGAAGATACAGGGTTTGTACGTCCAAAATTTGATCCAACCAACCCAGGTAAAGTCCCAGAGGGAACCAATACAACGGCTGAAATTAGAATTCATCCAAGTGGTAAATGGCTTTATGCGACTAACCGAGGAATGAATTCAATTGCAATTTTCAGCGTCAACCCAATAACTGGGAAACTCATGCCGATTGATTGGGTTTCTAGCAAAGGAGAGACACCAAGGGGGATGAACATTGAACCATCTGGCGCATTTCTGTTAGTTGGCAACCAAAACTCAGACAATATCCATATTTTCAAAATCAATTTATCTGATGGCAAACTCGAAGGACCCGTTCAGACGATACAGAGTCCCGTACCCGTTGATATTGCTTTTAGTCCAGTCGTATAAGTCCCTTCAAATCTGTTCCAGAGAGATTATCCTCTGGGACCTTCCAGCTAAGCCAATGGTTTATAAGCTACTTATTATTATAATTATTTTCAAGTATTCGCCCTTTCCCCTAGTTTGCAAAAATAATATCCGCTAAGGTAGTTAAACCATCAATTAACAGAATAACGCTATGATTTTAGAATGGTTCATCTTATTTTTTGCCGGTGTACTTGGAGGTATACTCAATTCAGTTGCTGGAGGAGGCAGTTTTATTACTTTCCCAGCATTATTATTTGCAGGAGTCCCCCCTATTGCGGCAAACGCAACTAATACATTTGCCTCTTGTGCGGGTTACCTAAGCGGTGCTTATGCTTTTCGCAAAGAGATCTCTACTGAAAAAAAGAACCTTAAAAAAATCATCATTCCAAGTTTTGTTGGTGGTTTGCTGGGCGCGATGTTATTACTTAATACCCCAGAAAGTGTATTCACAGAGACAATCCCATGGCTATTACTCTTTGCCACTTTGCTTTTTATTTTTGGTGGCAAGCTAAACCAATTACTGGTTAAGTTAGGTGGAAAACACAAACACGCGAATGCTATTGGTTCGATATTATTGGCGCTACTGTTACTACTTATTTGTATCTATGGCGGCTTCTTCAACGCCGGCCTTGG
>JBALXF010000218.1:0-5732 GCA_036961085.1 Psychromonas sp. | reverse complement strand
ATTGTCGAGCGGAAAACAAGCTTTACAGTATCTATGCGCGTTGATGATAAGTCAGCTAGATCAGTAACGGCGGCGACAATTGCTTTATTGCAGCCGTTTGAAGGAGCGGTATTTACTATCACAGCTGATAACGGTAAAGAATTCGCATATCATGAAATAATGACTGAACATTTAAAGTGTGGCGTTTATTTTGCAGATCCTTACTGTTCGTGGCAACGAGGATTGAACGAAAATACTAACGGGTTATTACGCCAATACTGGCCAAAATCAACAGACTTCAAAAAAATATCGCAATCAGAAGTTGAAGATGTAATAGTGAAGCTGAATGATAGACCAAGAAAGAAACTAAATTACAAAACGCCAGCCAATTTAATGGCTGAACATATGCAAGCTATAGCTGCTTAGTGGTTATGCACTTCAACGTTGAATCCGCCGGCTGTTAAACCACTATAAAATTGAATTTATTTACTGATCTTTAATTGGAATTAGAGAGAAGCTTGAAGTGAAGGGATCTAATTGATCCCTTGATAGTAATAAAAATAGTATCGAAAGCGATGACACTGCTAAGTGAGAATACATTAAAAACTAATCATTGCACCAAGCTTAGGTGTGTAAACCATTTGGCTTGCAGTAAATTGGTATTCACCTTGCATAGCACCAAAAAATACAAAGTTTTTTGCAGGACTGTGTTCATAATCTATTTGTACATTAATACCTATACCCATGATACTTCAAGATGCAAAGTCAGCAAGGCAAATTGTGCCGAGATGCTAGGCACAAAATTGAAGTATAGTTATTCTACATAGAGATTTTATAACAACGCAGATTGGTGCAAGTTGCCTTGCCCTACGGGGCGCTAACTCGGTTTTTATCAAACCATGGCAGCCCTGCGTTGCAACAATCGAAAAGTGAATAACAATTACCTCATATTTCGCATTGCTCTGATGCCCGAGCTAGTGCCTGACAAAGCATCTTCAAGTAACATGGGTATATATCATTGTTATCACCCGCATCATGTAAAGCAACACCTGCTCGATAAAAAACGCCATTATGATAGCGACTACCATAGGCTTTATATCCAACTTCGAAGCGATTCCTGTCATCTACTTCAACATCGAAAGTAACCGCACTAGTACTACTTAATGAGCTTTGAACTATCAAATTAAATGCACTGCCATCTAAAATACGAATAACATCTGTTCCGATTGAGATAGTGGCAAAACTCGGTGCACTGTTAAGCAATAGAAAACCACTAATTAAGAACTGCTTGACAATTAATACCCTTTTAACTTTAAAGAAGTGATTATACACAGTGATTAAAGGCAAAATAGCACATTCATATCAAATCAAATCAAATCAAATCAAATCAAATCAAATCAAATCAAATCAAATCATTAGCAAACAGATACTGACAATTTTTTTAAATAAAAATCAATTAGTTAACTATATAAAAAAGGTTTATTGGCAGGTTTAATGGTTACACAAGAGCTTAGATATTTGAGGTTATATTTATCTTTTATAAAGATGAAGAGTTTTTGAGATCTAAAAAGTGAAAGATTTACGCTTCATTTAAACTAATAAATAAAGCGCGATAGAATATAAAATCAATTTACACTTAGCTGTGCTTTTCCGGCTGATTTTGCGTCCTCTAATGCTATTTTTGCTTTCGACATCAGTATTTTCATCGAGTTGGAATCGCCTGGATAAATACTCGATAAGCCCATGCTCATAGTGATGATATCACTCACCGTTGAATGAGGGTGTGCTAGGTCTAATTCATTAAGGGCAACACGTAACATTTCAGCAGCTTTAAACGCTTTTGTTGCATTACCGCCTTTGATTAATATGGCAAAGTTTTCACCTTCGAGATGCGCCATAAAGCAGCCTAATTCTTCACAAATACTGTTAAATGTACAACCAATGATTAATAAGAAATCTTCACTAGGCTGCTGACCAAAGTTGTCTACGTAAGCTTTAAAACAATCTAATTCGCACATCACTAAAGAAACGAGTTCATTGTCTTCACTGCCGGCTTTCCAAACGCTTAGAAACTCTTCGTTAAAATCTTTACGCTGTGCAATCCCCATTTCAGCCATAAAGCGTGAAAAATCAGATGATTCTTCCTGCGGCTCTTCAACACCAACTGGTTTTATTATTTTCTGGTCAAAATTACCTGAAACTTGGTTATGACCACCCGATTTAGCTGAGGATAAAGCCATATCAGCTTCTCTCATAAGCATATTAAGCGATGTTGGGTAAATACTTGAGACACCTATACTTAAGGTCACAACATTATTCACATCGGAAAACTTATGCTCAGTACGAGACTTTTCAACGGATAAACGCAATTTTTCAGCGACGTCTTGTGCTTCTGCAACATCACTGCCTTTGATCAAAATGGCAAATTTATCACCTTGGTAACGAGCCAAATAGCAGCCCAGATCTTCACAGGCATTTTTTAACGCTAACCCAACCACCAACAGCATAAATGATGTACCTTGATCGCCATAATTATCATGGTAAGCCTTAAAGAAATCTATTTCACAAATCAGTACAGATAATAATTCTTTTTCTTCTCCCGCTTCTTGCCAAAGCTGTTCGTAGCGGCGATCAAACCCACTGCGATCAGGAATGTTCATCTGTTTCATCACTTGCTCAAATGCAGCTTGTTCAGATGTAACTTTCTCTTCTGGTTGCTGATATTTTGCTATATCGAGCACATCTTTTTTTGAATCTTGTTTATAGTTTTGCGACTCGAAATTAGCTGTGCCAGAGTTTCGATTATCTAGTTCTTTATGTTGTGCCATGCTATCAATTCCTTTTGAGCCCGCTTAAATATTCCTATAACTATCTAATTTAATATAACATTAAAAAAAAAAATGTCTTTGTTTCCCCTCACATTTCCTATAATAATCAATTAATTATTCTGGATTTGTTAACTTTTCTACTAATTTAAAATAAATAAGTAGAATGGTTGTTCATATTTAGTTGGATACACTTAGCATCATTTAACTACCATTTCTGATAGTAAATAACGATTCAGCTAAACTAGCCGATAGAATTAATGCAACGCTATTGCTTTATATTCCATGGATTGCTTGGGTCATACGGCGGTTCTTCTTTGTGTTTTGGCTGCGACTCTTTCAAATTTCTTAATTTTGATATTCGGTCAATTTGCGCAATAACTTGTTCATCTATTTCAGCAGGTGTTCCACTTTGATATTCGCTCGGGATCTTACGGTCGCGAGGAGGTATTGATAACTGCTTGTCATCTGGGCATGGCAAGTTTTTAAATTGATATAAATAAAAGTTTTCAACTTTTTCTCTTGCCCATTGATTAGCTCGCAAAAACTTAGCCGTGGACTTCATTCCGGTATGAAATTGGAATCGATTGATCTCTAAAGCTTCACTTAGTAACTCCCATCCATATTGCTCGGAAATCTCACTGAGTAATACTTCTAGCTTCAATCCATATAGAGGGTTGTTGGGTTTGTTTTCTATCATTTAAGTTCCTAGTGAAATTTTTAGTCAAAATATTGAAAGTGATTGATTCTGATACCTTGCCCTATTTTAATGACTTTACAGCCAATTACCTAAATAAATATCATTCATCTTGTTCATATTTTTTAATCGCTTTTTGTGCTCTTTCATCCAGTGGAACACAACTGCGCTTATTTGCTCGACTAAACCCTAATGCATCAAGTTCATCACAGTATTTCTTCCACCACTTTTTAATAAAATTCATAATGATTTCCTTAATGATTTTGTTATTAACTCGGATGCTAATTAGCATAACTTATAGTTAGTTCAGTTTAAGAATAGTGAATAAAAAGATTGTGATTTTTATAAAAAAATCAAAAGCAGTCCAATATCATTATCATGCAATATAAATTTAATTTATATTGTCATTATTATTAATAAAATTGGAGAAAAATTTGTGATCCTACGTCGAGTTATGGTTTTTTTGGTATGTATTCTTTTAGCTGCGCATTTTTTACGTTACGGAAATACGCTCTTAGTCGCAGTATTTGCGCTACTACCCTTGCTAAGCTTAACAACAAATAAATACGCTATTTACCTACTACAAACATGCCTGTTTTTTAGTGCCTTTGGGATTTGGTTACCCACTATGGTTTACCTCACTCAATACCGTATGGCGATGGCAGAACCTTGGCTTCAGATGGTATTGATTTTAACTGTAGTGATGGTTTTCACTGCTATTACTGCTTGGTATGCAAAGGATTTGAAAGAGACAAATAGCGTTGAATAATAACATGGCAACAACTATTAGAATTTGACCAACCCCCTAATTTACCCACTGTATTTGTAAGGGTATGTACTATAATTATAGTATGGTTATAGTGCATTTAAGGAGAACCCTAATGTCCAAAATACTGGTTATTCTTGAGCAACAACAGCAGCGCAAAAGTACATTGGATAAAGCGATTGAATTAGCTAAAAAATCTGGGGCTGATATTCATGTATTAATCTATTGTTATGAAGATCTAAGTTGGATGAATGATATTTTTGATATGCTGGAAAATCAGCGGATAAAAGAGCAATTGATTCAAACGAAAGAAACTTGGTGGCAACAATATATAAAAACCTATGATAATAAGGTTCGAATAACGCATGAAATTGTGTGGGACAAGTATTTTGTTGATGCAATTCTAAATCATTGCAAAGATCACAGCTATGACTTCTATATGAAAAAAGGCCATCGCAGTGAATCACTTCTGCATACGCCTTCAGACTGGTTATTATTACGCGAAAGTGAAATCCCTTCCTATATTGTTGCAGAGGAGAGTGTGACCACCTCAGGGAAATCTGTTTTATTAGCATTAGACTTGATGGCTCGTAGTCAAGAAAAGCAAAATTTAAATCGAAAACTACTGGCATTCGGCTATGATTTTGCTAAAAAAAGCGCATTAGATATTCATTGCTGTTTTGCTATTTCAGTGCCTAATCTTTTAGCCGATTTTGGTCATAATGAAACGCAACAGTATGCTAAGCAGATAGAAGAAATCGCGAAGGTAAATGCGACACCTTTACTTAATCAGTTCAATATCCCAGCAGAAAACCTACATCTAAACATAGGTGAACCTAATACTGTTATTGATCAGGTAGCGCAAAAAGTTGATGCCAATATAATAATTATCGGTAGTATGTGTAAAAAACGGTTAACGGGTAAAGTAATTGGTAATACCTGTGAAGAAGTATTACATATCACTCACAAAGATATGATTGTATTAGGTTTATAGGTGACTTTATTATAGGGGGTTGCATAAAAACACCCCCTCTTATGCATCGCTAGATACACCCGAATAGGCGTACTGACTAGATTAATTTCGACGCTAGATTATAACATTGATGGGACAACAAAAGCCTCATCCATAAAAGCAACCACTGCCGCTACCGTTACTTTGCTCAGTTCATATTCCGCTGAAGAGTGAATATCCCCTGCTTTATTACCAAATGCCACATCAACAATATTTTCTTTGTCATCGTGCAATAGGAAAACAATTTTTTTATTTAATGGAATACAATCGATAGTAACAGCATCGGCATTCATTCCCTGTTTGCGTAATGCTTTATCCAATATGCCGATAATTGTGTCGATGCTTTGGTTACTGGCATTAAACACATCATTGGCTTCAGCGATGACCTCGGAGATATTTTTAAGTTTACTTTTCATCTAATACTCTATTTGGAAGTGTTTATATCTCGATTAA
>JBALXF010000217.1:0-5735 GCA_036961085.1 Psychromonas sp. | reverse complement strand
GCTATTTGGTTTAAAACGTATGCTGCTTGGTTATGCTATGAGTGATTCCATGTTCGAAGGTATTTCTCCTTACGATGAAGTACAGGGGTTACAAGGAGATCTGTTAGGGCGTTTTATCGATTTCATCGATGCCTTGATGACATTGGAAGATAATCTAAAAAAAGACTATAACGCCGCTCAATGGCAGGCTTTTATCTATCAATTAGTGGATGATTTTTACCATGAAGATGATGAGAACAGTGAAGTACTGAGTATCATACGCAATGAGATGGATAATCTTTTAGCGCATACAACACAGGCTAATTTCGAACAAAACTTGTCAATTTTTGTATTGGTAGAGCATCTGCAAACACATCTTTCTAGCCAATCTAATAACCAACGTTTTCTAGCTGGGCAAGTTAACTTTTGCACCTTAATGCCAATGCGTTCGATCCCATTCAAAGTGGTGTGCTTGCTGGGTATGAACGATGGCCAATATCCGCGTAATATTGTGCCGATGGGATTTGATTTGATGGTCGGGCATCGTAAAAGGGGAGATCGTTCTCGCCGAGAAGAAGATCGATATCTATTTTTAGAGGCCTTGCTGTCAGCCCAAGATAAATTCTATATCAGTTATATTGGCCATGATATTAACGACAACAGTCAAAAAATGGGCAGCGTTCTAGTTTCTGAGTTACTTAATTATTGCCAGCAATGCTTTATTTTGCCGGAAAATATAGAGGACAAAAGCAGTGTTGCTGAAAAAGCGCTGATTGCATTTATCTCTTTTCATTATCCAATGCAAAGCTTTAGTGACAGTTATTATCAAGGCGATCTTGCTACTTATAATCAAAATTGGTGGAATGCTGCTCAGACAGAAAATGGGTTATTAACAGAGGAAAGAATAGCTGAAGAGCAAAAAATCCCGTTAAGTGAGCCATTAGTCGAAGTGCAATTAACTCAATTAAAAGCCTTTTTAAAACACCCTTGTAAGGCATTTTTTAACCAGCGATTAGATGTTTATTTTGAATTAGACAAAACCGAACAAGACAACGATGAACCCTTTCATCTCGATAACTTACAACAGTACAAGTTAAAGGTGCAACAATTCGAATATGCGCTTGAAGGTAAACCCTTAGATCAATTATTCAATGAAATTAAGGCGGCGGGTGATCTGCCATTAGGGGAATTTGCTCCGCTTTATTTTAATAAAGATTTAGCGCGTATGGAGGACTTAGCTGATTTACTTTCAAGTTATTTTATTGGAGAAATAGAAACCGTAAACGTAGATATTAGCTTTTCTGAAAAGCGTTTATTGGGAGAGTTAACTGACCATTGTGATAATGGTTTAGTAAGAGTGAAAACTGGCAGTATCAAGGGCAAAGATATATTGGCTCTATGGCTTGAGCACCTTTGTTATTGTATTGCCCATGGCCAAAACCTCAATTCTAGTTTATTCGCTCAAGAAAATGGGATTTACTTTGAAGAGGTTGCCGCAGATTATGCCTATAACAAATTAGCTGAATTAATTGAGCTTTATGAACAAGGTTTACAACAAGCATTGCCATTCTTTATTCAGAGTGCTTTTGCTTGGTGCACCTTAGTGCATTTACGTCAGCCTAACTGTTTTGTGTTTGACGAAATTGATTTTGAAACACTTGCAGAAGCACAAAAGGCCGCATTAGATATCTTCGCTAATGCACGCGGTTTTGCAGAGGGCGATGATCCTTATATCACGCGTTGTTATGACAATTTAGAAGATCACTGGGACCAATTTCAACCATTAGCATTAAAGGTGTTTATGCCAATATTGGCTAATATTTCTTCGATTGAATACGGTGAATGGGATGGAAACGAATAATGACTGAATTAACGACTAGCTCAGAGAGCAATAATCTAGTAGAGACTAATTCAGTACAAGCACTGGATGCATTAACTTTTCCATTATACGGACAGCGTTTAATCGAGGCTTCTGCGGGCACTGGAAAAACTTATACTATCGCAAGTTTATTTATTCGATTGTTATTAGGTCATGGTGATAGTGACGGTAATAGTGCGGCTCACCAAAGCCCATTAACTGTAGATCAAATATTAGTAGTGACCTTTACTGAAGCGGCAACGGCTGAATTGCGCACCCGTATTAGAGAGCGTATTCAAGAGGTTCGTGTTGCTTTTATTCAAGGCGAAAGCAATGAACCTTTTATCCAAAATTTGATCGATCAAACCGCAGAGATAGAACAAGCGATTCGTTTACTGCGTTTTGCTGAGCTGCAAATGGATGAAGCTGCTATTTATACTATTCATGGTTTTTGTCAGCGCATGTTAATGCAAAATGCGTTTGAATCAGGTAGTTTGTTCCAACAGAACTTATTGGAAGATGATACAAAACTACTGCAACAAGCTTGTAATGATTTTTGGCGCAGCCACTTTTACGATTTATCTACGCCATTAACAGAGTTAATTTTTAGTTATTGGGAAAATCCGGGGCAATTACAGTCTGTATTACGAGGCTGGTTATCACGTAATGATGTTAACTTTTTACCTACAATAGACGATTTTGATTTTAAAGCTAAATATGAACGAAGCTTAATCGCGATTAAAGTATTAAAAGCTAATTGGCTTAAAGATGAAGCGGATTATTTGGATATTATCAGTCATTCAGATGTCAATAAACGCAGTTATAGCAAAAAGAATCTACCTAATTGGTTAACTGAAATCACCCAGTGGGCATATCAATCAAGCAGTAGTTTGAGCTTACCAAAAAACTTAATTAAGTTTTCTCAAAAAAGCTTAGATGAAAAAACAACTAAAGGTGTTGCACCGCACCATAGTGTGTTTGTTGAAATTGAGCAGATGTTAGAGCAAGATCTTGCTTTAGAAAATACGTTATTAATAAAGGCAACAAATTGGGTTCGAGCACATCTGCAAAGCAATAAAAAAATGCAGATGTTATTAGGTTTTGATGATTTATTAACGCGACTTGATGACGCGTTACAAAATTCTCAAGAAAATAGCCTCGCCTTACAAATTAGACAGACTTACCCGATTGCACTTATAGATGAGTTCCAAGATACAGACCCAGTGCAATATCGAATATTTCAAACCATTTATCAAAGCGAAGAGCCCGCATCAGAGCAAACACTGGAGCCACAGTCAGAAACCTTGCCCGTGATTGATAAAAGTGCTGGATTGTTTATGATCGGCGATCCCAAACAGGCTATTTATAGCTTTCGAGGGGCTGATATATTTACCTATATGAAAGCGCGTCAGAACGTTAGTGCACATTACAGTTTAGATTTTAACTACCGTTCTAGTCCGGAAATGATTAATGCGGTGAATACTTTTTTTGCACATTGCCCAGCACCGTTTATTTACAATGAAGATATTCCTTTTATTAGCGTTAAAGCACCTGCGATTAAACGAAAAACCTTAGTGATTGAAAATGAAGATGATCAAACACCAAGCGCATTACAGTTTATTCAAACAGTTGGCGGTGAAAACGCACAAGGCTTTAAGGACTCGATCACGCATGCTTGCGTTAATGAAATCAAGAAAATTTTACTGTTAGCACAACAAGATAAAGCTTACTTGGAAGATGATGATGGTAAACGCACTAGCATTAAAGCAAATCATATCGCTGTATTAGTACGAACGGGTAAAGAAGCGCAATTAATACGCAAAGCGTTATTTAATGAAAATATTAATAGTGTTTATTTATCACTCAAAGAAAGTGTTTATGGTACCCCCCATGCACAAGATTTATATCGTATTTTACAGGCTTGTTTACACCCTGAAGATGAACGTCTATTGCGCTCTGCACTTGCCTGCAAACTGTTCTCTCATACGCCTTTGCAAGTACATAAAATATTATTAGATACCCAGTTGTGGGAGCAAAAAATAGGGCAGTTTATAAACTATCGAGACATTTGGGCAAAAACGGGTATTTTACCTATGTTGCACAAATTATTTCATGAACAGGGTATAAGTACACATTTACTAAACACTAACCAAGGTGAACGTTTATTAACCGATGTATTACATCTTGCTGAGTTATTGCAAAAGAATAGCGTTGATTTTGATAGTGATTTTGCATTGTTACGTTGGTTTAGTGAACAAGTAAAAGAGGCTAGTAGTAGTCAAAATGAGCATAAGCAACGTTTAGAGAGTGAAAAAGACCTGGTGCAAGTAAGTACCTTGCATAAATCCAAAGGCTTAGAATACGATATTGTATTTATGCCTTTTACTGGAATATATCAAAAACCGAGAGAATGTTTATATCATGATCCGGAGCAACAGCATCGTCTTATCTTCGATCTTAAAAATGATAAAGACCACTTTGCGCTTACTGAGAAAGAGCAGTTAGCTGAAGATCTGAGATTATTATATGTTGGTTTAACACGCAGTGTATACCGTTGTTATATTGGCATTGGTAGTTATAAAAAAGGACGAGAAAAAAATAGTCCGTTAGCTAAAAGTGCGTTGGGCTATATCTGTTTACAAACGGGCAAAGATCTTTTAGCAGGTAACTCTGAGCAGTTAACAGGGCATTTGCAAAAAATGCTTAAGACTAGCAACAATATTAGTATTCGACCGATACCGGTTGCAGACTCGACCCCTTATAGCGTATTAAAAAGTGATAACGCGCTACAAGCACCTTTACAGTTTTCTAAAGTGATAGAAAAAAACTGGTGGATAAGCAGTTATTCATCTTTATCTCGCTTTCATACGGCAGCGACAATTGCAAAGCCGAGTATAAATAAAGTTGAGCAGTTACAAGGTGAAGATTCTGCAATTATCGTTGAGCCTGAAAAAACACCCTTTAGTTTTCCTCGCGGGGCTAAGCACGGTACATTTTTACATGAACTATTTGAATTAATTGATTTTGAGAATGCCAATAGTGAATCCTTGCATGATTTTATGTTCGAGCAGTTACAACTTCGCCATTATGATGATCCTGAATTATGGGCGCCAATATTAGCGACTTGGATTGAGCAGATATTAGGGCAAGATTTATTAATTGAACAGAATATAAAGTTGTCTGAGTTATCCGCGCAGCAGAAAAAAATAGAGATGCAGTTTTTTATTCCTATGTCGCCGATACAAGCGAGCTCTGTTAATCGAATAATACAGCAGCATGATCCTTTATCTGCTCAAGCAGGGTATTTACAGTTTCAAACCGTGCAAGGTTTCTTAAAAGGTTTTATCGATTTAACCTTTGTCAAAGACGGTAAATACTATGTACTTGATTATAAATCTAACTATTTGGGTGACCAATTAGAAGACTATAACCAAGTTAATATCGAATATGCATTGATAGAGCATCGTTATGATTTTCAATACCAGCTGTACACCTTAGCCTTACATCGTTTACTCAAGTCTCGATTACCCGATTATGATTATGACCTTCATATTGGTGGCGTTTTTTATACTTTTTTACGTGGAATGCAAGGCAGCACCGAGTATGGCGTGTATTTTAACAAACCAAGCTTTGCCTTAATTGATGGGCTAGATAAACTTTTTAGCGGACAAGAACAAGAACAAGAACAAGATCAAGCTACAGATCATACAACAGCACTGGAGAGCCAATGTTAAAGCAACTTCATGAGTGGAAAAATCAAGGTCTGTTGCGATCAATTGATTATCATTTTGCAAAATTTATGAGTGAATTAGGTGCGGATCAGTTAACTCAACTTAGTGCGGCATTTACTAGTGAATACTTGGGGCTTGGTCATATTTGTTTGCCGATTGAGGAGATT
>JBALXF010000216.1:0-5746 GCA_036961085.1 Psychromonas sp. | reverse complement strand
CACATAATAAGTTTATAGTTTAAGCGTTTAGTTGCTTTTAACTGTCTTGCTTTTATACTGAAACTAATAATTACTTGTTTTTAACTGTCTTTACTTTTTTATCGAGTATAAAAGTAAAGAGGAAGCGAGTAGTAAATGGTAAAAGGATTTACTATTTCAAACTATCTATAACACTCCTTTACCATTTTCTTAGCAGTTAATTTTTGCTTTTAAATCTCACTAGTCAATATTCGTCGTAAATTATGGCAAATCTTTTTAACGGAATAAATAGGTTTACTTATCATGAAAATAAAAGGTTTTACACTGACAGAACTGTTGATCGTTATTGCGATCATCGGTATTTTAGTGGCAATAGTCTTACCCTCTTACCAAGAACATATCCGCTCTTCTAATCGCGTCGTCGCAAAACTTTCTCTGACAAAACTAGCACAAGAGTTTGAACGCACCAATGCTCGTCAAGGGAGTTACCCATCTAGTTTTTCATCTCTAGATACAGATACTTATACTTTTTCATTAGCTGTTTCAACTAACGATACTTTTACAATTACTGCAACGCCAATTGGTAGTAGTGCTAGTGATGAATGTAACGTTATGAGTATTGACCAAGCCGGGCAAACTACACCTAGCACCCCCGCAGATTGTTGGAATTAGTATGAAATATACTTCCCTAAAAAGCAGCAACGGACTGACCTTAATCGAACTAATGATTGTTGTGAGTATTATCATGATATTAGCCATGGTCGGAGTGCCAAGTTATAACACCTTTATCGCCAATGAACGTTTTGCAGTTGCTACTAATGAGTTGTACAACGCCTATCGTTTTGCGCGTAATGAAGCGATAAAAACCTCTAGTTCAATGACACTAGAAGCGAGCGGAGGATTATGGACCAATGGCTGGCAGGTCGAAAATGCGAGTGGTGCAGTTTTGTCGGTAAGCAGGGCGCCACATTCAACTATTGGTATTTCCAGTGCAGTGGATACACTAACGGTTATGGGGATGGGCTCTATATCTGGCTCCATGGCTACTTTTACAGTGAGTAGTGATACTAAAACACGTTGCCTAACTGTACTTTCAAGTGGGCAAAGTGAATTGAAGGATTGTTAATGAGAAAAACTGAAAAGGGCTTCACTCTATTTGAAGTGTTGTTATCGATGTTTATCGCAGGGGTCGCGTTATTAGGGCTTGCGCTGATGGAAGTGCATATTTTAAAGTCTTCTCAGTCGAGCTTTGATTATACGGTGGCGACGATTAGAGCTAACAGTTTTGTTGATGCAGTGTGGATGGATTTATGTAACGCACAAAGCGCTTCTCAAAATACTTATTCCAAGATTGTCACTAGTTGGTCAGATGAGATAAGTGCGGCCGGTATGACGGCCTCAGAAACGAGTTCGGCCGCAGAAAGAACGACTTCATTGACTATCAGTTGGACTGATCCACGATTCACCAATGATGCTTCAAATAGTGCACTGACCTTAGCAGCTAAATTTCCTGATAGTGACTGCGGATGATAGATATGAACGATAAACAGTTGAATTTTTCTAATAAAAAAATACAGCAAGCGGGGTTTACGCTGATTGAATTGATGGTTGCCATGGTGATCAGTTTAACCTTGATATTCGCCTGCACAACACTTTACAGCTCATTAAAAAGTAGCATAACTGTTGCGCAGAAACTGTCAAATGCACAAGAATCATTACGTGGTGCATTTTATTTAATGTCTCGCTCGGTGCGTCAGGCAGACGATATCGAGGTTAGCGGGGCGAGTCTAACCGTTAGTTTTGCTACCCCACCAACTGCTGTGGAGATTTACGGTTGTCTGGGTAATCTGGTTACTTCAGGCAGCACCGATACCTATTATTTAGGTACTTCCGGTTTATATTGTGATGATGGTCATGGTGCTGCGATAAGTGACCAGCTTATCGCCTTAAATATCAATGAATTAATATTGGAAGAGTCAGGTGCTTTAGGTACGACAGCTACAGGTCAAGGTTACAACGGTGTGATAGTTCAATTACAAATCGATGAAGTCTCTGCTGCGTTAGGAACCGATGGTCTGAGGTTTAATCTGGCGTTAAGGCAGAAAGTGTTAGCAAACTTGAGCGAATGAAAAAACAGGGAGTTATTATGAAACAGGAAAAAGGATTTGTTCTGGTATCGGTGCTTATAATCACCACCGTCACCACCATGTTGGCATTTTCGCAAATCAAAGAGAATAGCCTGCAGGAACGAATTGGTGGTAACCAACAAAAAGAGATTAATGCCAGACTTGCTGCTGAAAAAGGTATTATTGAAGCATTTGAATACATTAAAGAAGAAAATGGTAAGGGAACATCAAATACAGTCATCGAAACGGCCCTTAACAGTGCACCTTATACTAATGCAGTAGGAACCACCCTGCAAGCCATTGAATTAGATAGCCTTAATAGTGTTTTTTCCTTTGAAAGTAAGGGCATGAACTTTGGCGCTGAAGCTTATTTAGACACTAAAATACACACCATTGAAGAGACACATGCTTTTGATGATGCGGTGATTGCCTGTGAGGGGATAACGCTAGCTGGTAGCGCGAAAATTGATAGTTATGAAGGGGGTGAGTATGATGATGGAGCGACGCCTCGCACAGAAGGCAGTGTAAAAGTGGTAGATGGTGGGGTTACCGTGGGTAATGGTGCTGGTAACGGAATTACCAAAGGAATACATGGGACTGTAACAGCATATTCTATTACAGGTAATCACGATCTGTTAGTGGGAGGTGAGCCTGTGACTGGGTATATAGGTGAACCTGGTGAATGTGACCCCCTTGAAATTGCCGATAATATGCCTACATATACTGGTACACCACTTAGTTTTACGGCAGGGACGAGTTCCAATTTTGATGGCGTGAGTAGCGTTGGTGGGGTTTCTCCCATAGCTCTTGACGTTCTAGGAGAAACTAAACAAGTATATGTTTTTGATGATTTTAGCAGTGATACTAATGGCAATACTATTAATATATCGGGGGATGTCACTTTGTATATTAAGGGAGACATGGACACTAAACAGACTGCTTTTACTCTTGCGGATAACAGTTCATTAACCATATTTATTGATGGGAAAATGCAAATTGACACAAATTCTGGTGTTTTTGTCGATAAATCGGTTAGCAATAGCGATGGTAAAGTTCCGTTAACGGTTTACTCATCTTATGGTGCTACCCCGACGGAAACGACTAGCTCGCCGGAAACTAGCCTTCCTCCTGATACTACGACGGTAAAGGTTGAGGAACATAATAATGAAGAGGTTACTAGTACTACTACGGTTATTACTACGGAGACTACAATCACTACATCTACGCAGGTTACGACGATTAAGCATAAAGGGCAGCATAATGAGCAAATAACTATTGGAGTACCTTATGAGGTTGTTGTGATGATAACAGATACTACAGATACTACAGAAGATACGACGGATCTTGCTGTAACCCTTAGTGGCAATGCTCAAATTTATATGAATCTTTATGCGCCTCATGGAAACGTCGCGTACAATGGTACCGGAGACATTATGGGGGCACTGCGAGGTAAAAATGTTGATATTAGCGGGACAGGGGGAATACATTATGATGAAGGTCTTGCTGGTCTTGGCAAATTGACAACCGCTGCCGCAACTTCACTCAATTCTGTTTATTACTCTTACCACTAATACTGAAGATCAAAAATAGTGGTTAATGAAAAGGCGGTTTTTATTTAAAAAACGGCCTTTTAAACATTTAATAAACTCTTGATTCGCGATTAGCATCTATCGAATAGCCTGCAGGGCTTTACCACGATTATCCATTTTCCACTCTAAATAAAGTGATTCGTTTGCAAAGCTTGGCTGTATCGCCAATTCAATGAGCTCACCACGTTACAAATGTTTTGTTATGCGGCAAGAAAATAGCCAACCCTCACTATCATCAATTAAATTTTGTATTGAATATTGACTACATTTAATATTAATTCCTCCTGTTACATCCCCCATCTCCATAATAAATTATGCTGTTCTATGATGTAAAACAGACCATGAAAAGTGGCTAGACGAGCTAGCTGTTAATAATTTATTGCTCAAGTAGAACTGAATTTTTATCTATCCATAAGGGCTTGTAAGTTGATTAATGAATCTTTTATTTGATGTTACCTACAGCATTTCTTTATCTGATTTTTACCATTGGCAGCCGGTGCTGTGGGTGAAAATAGTAAGCGAAGGTTAAGGGGGGTAGGTAAATAAATAGTCAATATTTTATCTTTTAAAGAGATTGTTATCACAACGTAAAGTCCTAAAAACATAAAATGATTGAAAGATAAATAGTTAGCAGTAACAATGTTTTGCGTCAGTATTTAAATGCTAGGACTTCTAACAAGTTACAATACTGGATTGAGGTTATTAGTCATTTTACGTGAGTTTAAAAGTAAAGCTGTCCAATGAAGAATATTCATTGTCAAGGGAATGAAAATGGAAAAACAAAAAGGTTTTGTACTGATATCAGTGCTAGTCATTACTACCATTACTACTATGTTGGCGTTGGCCCAGATTAAAGAAATACGCTTGCAAGAGCGGATTGGTGGTAATCAACAAAAAGAAATCAATGCCAGGTTGGCTGCCGAAAGGGGGGTTTTTGACGCCTTTGCATATATTAAAGAGCAAAATGCTGCTAACACTTCAAATGCTGAAATTGAAATTGAATTAAAGAAGTCTTCTTTCTCCGAAGATAAAGATTACTCTTTTTCTTCGGTCAGTATTGATGCTACGAGCAACACTTTTACATTGATAAGTATGGGAAAAGTTAACGGTGCTGTTGCTTATTTGAAAACACAAATAGAGTCAGTTGAATCAAGTAGTGTTTTTGATGATGCGCTTGTTACTTGTAGTGAGCTAGATCTGAAGGGAACATTTGACGTTGATAGTTATAATGGAGAAAAAAAGGGTAAGTATAGCGAGACTAAAAATGAGTTTGGTGAAGGTAATGGTAATGTAACCGTGATGAATAACGGTGCCTCTATAGGTGGGAGTGCGATAATAGATGGTACTTTGACTGCATCGGGAGAAATTTATGGTGCGACTAAAACCAATGTGACTGGAGGGACAAAACCGGAGACTACATCTGCATTGGGTGACTGTGATCCGCTTGATATAGCTAATAGTATGCCTACATTTAGCGGTTCATTATCTGATTTTCCTTCTGGGGGTGTTTTTGAAGCTAGCACTGCTCCTGAGACCTTAGATATTTTAGATGAAAGTAGAAATGTGTATGTTTTTCATGACTTGGATTTATCAAATGAAAGTATTGAAATAAATGGAGATGTAACCCTTTATCTCACTGGGGATTTAAAGACTTTTAAGACAGATTTTTCATTGGTAGGTGATAGTACATTAACAATATTTGTTGAAGGGACAACCTATATTAAAACAAATAGTGATATTTTATCAGATAATTTTGCTAATAATGGTAAAGCGCCATTAGCAATTTATTCTTCTAATACTACCGATGATGCCGTATATATTCAGGGTAATGCTGAAATGTATATGAAGCTTTACGCTCCTTTAGGTACTGTTAGCATGAATGGCGGTACTAAAATTATGGGCAGCGTACGTGCTGGTGAACTGGATGTTGTTGGGACGTCGGCAATACATTACGATGAAGGTCTTGGAGATAATGGCGGCTCAGGGGAGGCTGCCTCAGTTGCATATAATTCAGTTTATTATCATTATGAAGGCACTGGTGATACAGGCGCT
>JBALXF010000215.1:0-5781 GCA_036961085.1 Psychromonas sp. | reverse complement strand
CGGGCAACAGGTTGTGTTGCTCTCCAACTTGAGGCATTACCACGAAACCAAAAGTGGCTACCAAATAGTTCACCAACACTCCCGATAACAATGCAACACCAAGCACGCCGCCAAGGTATCCGAATAGTGCACGTTTACCGAGTTCTTTTGCTACTACGCCTAATGTCGCAATATTAGTTGCCGGACCAGCTAACATAAATACCAATACGGCACCTGGTGCAACACCAGAAAGTAACAGACCCGCCGCGATAGGTGTTGAAGCTGTTGCACAAATATACATAGGGACTGAAATGACAACCATCACCAACATAGCTAAGACGCCATCACCCCATTTAGCCATGAAATCTACCGGTACATAAGTCTGCACGATAGCAGCAAAGAATAAACCGACTAATAACCAGATGGTAGTATCGCGCACTAAGTCGGTTGCAGCATAATGTAATCCTATAACGATACGATGAGCAATTGATTTATTACCTAGCTCTTGTGCAATATCTTTAGAAGCGCCGCAACTACTCGACTGCGCGTTGTGATTTTGTTCTTGTTGCTTTTCCGAGCTGCTAGCACATGTTGAGCTCGCTTTTTTAGTACTGCAGCAACTGCTGCTTTTAACAGAACTCTGTTTAGCGTCAGTAGCCGTTTTTTTGATTACTTTACTATTTACGGTTTGTTGTGGATCGTCTCGGCCGACCAATAAACCTGCAGTTATCGCACTGAGAATAGCGGCTATCGGTCTGACTATCGCCATAAATGGCCCTAATAAAACATAAGAAATAGCGATAGAGTCAACACCGGTTTCAGGGGTTGAAACTAAAAAGGAAGTGGTTGCGGCTTTTGAAGCACCTGAGCGCCTTAGACCAACAGCAGCAGGGATCACGCCACAAGAACATAAAGGTAAAGGCGCACCTAACAAGGCAGCTTTCACTGTAGTTTTAAAGCCATGTCCGCCAAGTTGTTTCTGCATCCATGACATAGGTACGAACATTTTCAACATGCCAGCTAAGATTAACCCCAATAATAACCAGGGAGCGGAGTCTAAAAATAGAATAATAAAGTTTTCTAACAACATAACTAACCCTTAGTTTGACAGTTTTTAGTGTAATGAGACTGTTCGTGTTGGTGTTTCTGGTTTTCGCATTTTATCGCCGATGTATTCGATTCTAATGCTTCTAGAATTGAGCAGTGCTCTGCGCTCTCTGGGCCACCACAGCAAGCATCTGATAAGCGTTGTAATGACGTTTTAAAGTAATTAAGCTCTTCAATCTTAGCTTCAACATCGGCTAGTTTAATATCCACCACACCTTTAACATCGGCGCAGGCCCAGTTTGATTTATCTAACTCAATAGAAAGCAGTTCGGCAATATCGGTTAATGAAAAACCAATCGCTTTTGCTCTTAATATAAAACGCAGACGTTCTGCGTCATCTTCGCTATAAATCCGGTATCCAGATTCACTGCGAAACGACGGTTTTAACAGGCCATGTTTATCGTAAAACCGTAAGGTATCGGTTTTTACTTCATAGTGATTAGCGAGTTCCCCAATGCGGTACATATCAACATCCTTTTAATAGCTGTATACGAACTATATTTTGTTTATGTCATAAGTATAACCTTGGAGTTGAATCCAAGGTCAAGGGTAGATCGCTAAGATTATTAAAAAAAGTTTAATTGTTTGTTTTAACGAGAATATATAACCCTATATTTTCCACTATTGTAAGTGTCTATGTTGGGGGGGTTATGTTGGGGGGTTATGTTGGGGGGTTATGTTGTAGGGTTATGTTGGGGGGTTATGTTGTAGATTTATGTTGTGGGGTTACGTGAGGTATTTAAGTAAATTTTTTAAGCGAGGTCGATTTGGTCTGTAAATGTATTTTCCTGCACTTATTATTTGAATCTAAGAACTGAAAAACCGCCGTATTGGCGGTCTATTCAAATTGTTTCTAGTAACTACAAGAAAAACACTATTTTACAAGCTAGATGTAATAACAAAAATTACAGTAGCTCAATGGTAATCTCTGAAAACGGATAAACATCTCCACCAAACTCTTTGGTAAATGCGACAGCATCATCTTGTAGACTAAAGCTTGCTAAGGTTTTTCCCATCGCGCCTGTTTGTGATGATCCGATAACAAACCAAGCAGTTCGTGCATCAATAAAATATTGGTCATCGGTTTTATGCCAAGGTGTTTTGCTCATATCATGGACAAACACCTGCTCAACCTGACGTTGGTTTTCTGGCTGTAATAAATAACTGAACATATCGCGAGTTGAACAAAACTTAACTATATCCTCAGAAGTTTTCTGATATAACTCCCCCTTGGGGCCTGGGAATTTAGAAATAATCATGCCACATAGGTGACACTCATCAGCACTTTCAATCGCCATCGCTTGCTTAACCATCTGATTTTGTTTATCAGCCTCTGAACAGCCTAATAAAAGTCCAAGCAAGACTAGCAGTAGTAATGATTTATAATTTGTAAAACAGGCCATCTTTTATATATTCCTTTATCTAATGTTTTGAGAAAACTAAATCGATTTTTTATTGAAAATATACATGGCTAAGGCAAGGGGAGCGATTACCCAAGCTAACATCATAAGCAGTAAACTAGACACTGAATGCTGACTGTTAATCGCGACGGCTAATACACCATTCACATCACTGCTATCTAAGGCTGCAAGATTAATTAAACGGAACAGATCTGCTGGATTAAACATCATAAATTGCACTAACCCTTGTTGGGTTAATCCATTGTCAATAGACAGTAAAATAGCGAGTAACACCAGATCAAATACCAATACAAAAAATAGCCATAAGATTAATGCAATCCCAGCCGCTTTTGATTTTTCTGAGACAGATAAACTAACCACATAAGCCAAGCCGACAAAACTTAATCCAAGCAGGCTCGAGGTTAAAATAAACAGTGCAAAAGCAGGCATTACAGTACTGAAACCGCTGTTAAAACCTAACAAAACTGCAGCACTACCAAAGCCAATTACCGTTGCTAAAGTAATGATCCCACCCTGTCCAAAAAACTTGCCGAGTAACAGCTGCCTATGACTGATCGGATAGGTCAATAACAATAATAGTGTCCCTGATTCTTGCTCTCCGACAAAGCTGTCATAACAAAGTAGCAACGCAATTAAAGGGATAATAAATACTGATAAGCTTGATAAACTGGCAATCGTAGTTGATAGCGATGGTTCGCTAATCTGCCCAGATGCGACTGAGCCGTAGTAACTTAAACCAATCGCTAACACGGCAAAAATCATGGTGATAGAAACAAACCAACGGTTGCGTAAACCATCTTGAAACTCTTTTAATGCAACAGCAAAAATCGGATTCATAGCCTGTTCTCCTGTTTAATAGCGCCGTGTTTGTTTTCCAAAAAATATTGATAGATTTGGTCTAGGCTTGCGGTTTCAACTTGTAAATCAGAGATATTTTCAAAGGTCATTAACTCGCGTATAACCTGTACTTTTTCAGACTCAGGAACAAGTAATTGGTTATGTGCCACCATAAAGCCAGACAACAGGCTATTATTTTTTAAAGAACCATTAATGCCTTGGGTTTTTATTGAGACTGGTAATTGTGCTAACGCACGTAGCTCCTCTAAAGTGCCGATCGCGACAGATTTACCGCCAGATAAAATCATAGCCCGATCAATATGCTGTTCAACACCCGCTAATATATGAGAACAGAGAATAATACTCGCACCATTACTTTTAAGTTGGTCAACACTCTGATAAAAGTCTTTAGTGGCAATGGGATCTAAGCCAACCGTCGGTTCATCAAGTAGTAATAATTTAGGCTCACCTAAAAAGGCTTGCGCTAATCCTAAACGTTGGCGCATCCCTTTTGAATAAGTTTTAACCGCACGGTTTTTAGCGAAATCTAAACCAACTTTGTCTAACAATTGTTCGACCTGCTTTTTATCAACTGACTTTAAGCGGGCGAAATAGGTCAATACTTCTTTGCCGGTTAGTTGGTCATAAAAGCTAACATTCTCAGGCAAATAGCCAATTTTCTTGCGGCTATTCCAAGCTTTTTTATCTTGTGGATCCATACCAAATACCGAGATTTTTCCCGCTTCAGCTTTAATGACCCCCAAAATCAGTTTCATCATAGTGGTTTTACCTGCCCCATTATGACCAAATAAGCCCAGTACTTCACCAGCGGCCAAGCTTAAGTTAATATTTTGTAATGCGTCGAGGTTTTGATATTGTTTATCAACCTGCTCTAATCGAACAATTGCTTGCTGCATAAATTAATACCCTTTAAGCGCTAGATAAGCGGTGTTGTTTACTTCAACGGCGACCGGAGACATAAGCGGAAAACTGTCTTTCACACCAGCGGGTTTGAGAATTGGAAATTGATTTTGTATCCAGCGCAGCAATAATATTGCAGGACTGTCGAGTAGTACTTTCGCTTCTGGATATTTCCAAATCAATTTATCAATACCATCATTCGGCTCAAAGGGGCTATCCCCTGTACCGCTGCTGTCTAAATCCCAGCCTAAGTAATTACTCCAATAATTACCCTGGCCATTGTCACTCCACTCTTGTTGTTTATTGGAAACATATTTAACTTGTACCGGGTTATTGATAAAACTGTTGCCGAATACTTTGCCATTTTCAGATCCGGCCGTTAAATGAATACCTATTTCAGCTGTATCGATAACATTGTAACTAATCGTATTATAAGCAGAGTTATATACAAACAACCCCTTCCCTTCGCGTCCTAACACCTTATTTTCAGGTTTAGTCCAAACATTTTTTATACGGTTATGGCTTATCGTTGAAGAGGTAATGAAGTTCAGTAGAAAACCATAATCTTCGCTGTCGCGACTTTCATTACCGGTAACGGTCAGCTGTTTAGAGCTCATTAATGCATAACCAGCCCGAGTATTGTAGGCAAGGTTATTTACCACTTCGTTATCATGTGAGTACATATAATGCACACCATAACGCAGGTCAAACACCGTATTATCGCGTAATTCACTTTGCGTACTGGAGATAACATACAAACCATCACGGGTTTTCGATACGCTATTACCTACAACTTGAGCATTGGTAACCACAGATAATTGAATACCATTACCGCGATCGGCTGAACGTAAACTGTCATTACCAACAATAATGTTATTTTCAATTAATACCTGATCGGATTTTTGCACCCAGATCCCAAAACCGTCACCGCTTAAGTTATTATTTTTGATGATCAGATTATGCGATTTTTGTTCACTATAAATACCTGAATTTTGTTCGGTTAAATCATCACCCCAATTGATAATATTAAAGTTTTCAATTGTAATATTTGAGTTTAACAATTCAACAGCATGACCGTTTCCAGCTGCATTAATGGTTACATTTTGTTCACCTAACAACGTGATACTTTCGCGGATCACAAAATTGCCTTGGTATTCTCCCGCAGCAACTAGCAGCGTATCACCAGCTAACGCAGTATCTATTTTTTGTTGTAAATCATCACTGTTTTTTACTTTTATCACAGCAGCACTTACCAGCGCTGGCAACAAACTTAATACTGTAATTAATAAAGCAGTTTTAATTTTCAAATGATTATTTATCCTCAATATCAAGGGCCCTAGGTTAATCAATAACTAGGGCCGAGTCGATGATATGGTTATACCAATTCCATTCATTCAATGTTCTGTTTAGACGTAGGAAAAATGGATAAAAGCAAGGCGTTGGTTGTAGTAACTAGTTGTTCTAATTACAAAATCTACAACGATGCTAGCATTCATTTTAACAAGCATAAATGAGC
>JBALXF010000214.1:0-5790 GCA_036961085.1 Psychromonas sp. | reverse complement strand
GATTTTTATCTGTATAAAAAGAGTAAGTACAGGTATCACTAAATATCTTGTATACGACAGATACTTCTCCATTTTTGTTTATATTTTTTTCAGCTGGTTGCCCCCATTGTACAATTAGATTATCTACACTCTCGCCTTTCCAGCTTTCACCAAATGAATCTTGGCTTACAAACAAAGAACAACCCGTTAAAAAGATAATCGAAAATAAAGTTAAAATTAGTGATTTCATCGTATAATCGACTCTCATAAAATAGGTCGCAAGGATAACACTGAGTTGTAAACTGAACCATTAGATTGGGCTTAACTGATAAGAGCATTGCTCAGTATTTATTTTGCAGTGCTATTCTAACCATACGTAACCATCACCTCTTATTTTTTTTACTCGTTTTTGAGCATCACTACGAGGAGGAAGTTTTCTTCTTAGATTACTTAAATGCATATCGATGCTGCGGTCTTCACCTAATAATAATTTTCCTAAGATACGTTCACTAAGCTCTTTTTTTGAATATATAATCCCAGGGTGAAGCATAAATTCTTTTAATAATAAAAATTCACTGTTGGTTAAGCTGATGATTAAACCCTGGCAATGTACTTGTTGTGTGGAAAATAAATCTATATCCAAATGACTCATTTTATTTTTAGTATCAGGATCGTCTTGGCTATGACGGAAAATATCTCGAATAGCAGTTAGCAGCTCTCGTTCACTAAAAGGCTTTGTTAAATAATTGTCTGCTCCTATTCCAAGCCGCAATATTTGATTAACATCATCACCTTGTTCAGTAAACATTAATACCAATACGTTGCTTTTTTGACGTAATAGTTCGATCACTTCAAAGCCGCTCATTCTTGGCATATTAGTATCTAATAAAATAAGATCATAGTTTCCATCGAGCGCTTTTTGTAAACCCGCCTCGCCATTATCTGTGTTATCAACTTTAAATTGATTTTCGACTAAAAACTGACTTAATAAAGAAAGCAGATTTAGATCGTCATCAATGAGCAACAGACGTTTCATACCAAGCTCCTTAAATATTTATCATTGAAGATAGCCTTTTAAAGAAAATTACCTTAATTACTAAATTTTCCTATTATATAAACTGCAATGAAAGTTAGTTAACCGATGCTTTATTTCTTAATTATAGCCATCAACAACTTTTTATTTACAAAGGAGCTTGCAATGAAATCATTATTCAATAAAAAGCTATTAACAATAGCCATACTGGTGATGGCTTTTTCCTCTTCATATGCCATTCAAAGTGGCGAGGTGAAGAAGGATAGTCCTCCATTGCCTAAAATACTTGAGCAGGTAAATTTAACGATAGAACAACAAAATAAAATACAAATGATCCTGCAAAATTATCGTGATGATATTGATAGACTGACCAACGAAAGTGATTTTAGTAATAATATTGTTGCCATTATAAAAGCGAAACAATTTCAAACTAAAGATGCTGAATCTCTTATTGATGCAATGAATGAAGTAAGAAAAAAAAGAGAAATGAAAAAAATGCATATGATGCATAAAGTTTTTCATAGTCTAACAGCAGAGCAGCAAGACCAATTACAGAAACTATTTTCTCAACAGTAATAAATATGTGATAGCTACTTGATAATGAGAGGGTATAATAATGGGTTAATTCTATTCACATATTAGTAGGTATTGTTTTTGTCAGAGCAAATGAAAAAAGACGAGTATTCACGTTTAGTTAACCTAGCCGGACGAGCTGCAATAACAGCCGCATCTATATTAATTATTGTTAAATTGATTGCTTGGTTCATGACCGGCTCTTCGAGTATTTTGGCTGCATTAACCGACTCATTAATGGATGTAACAACTTCAATAATAAATCTATTTGCTATTAGAATAGCGCTACAGCCCGCCGATGAGGAACATCGCTTTGGCCATGGGAAGGCTGAAAGTTTAGCTGGTTTAGCACAAGCTGCATTTATTTCAGGTAGTGCCGTGTTCTTGCTGTTCAATAGTATTTCAGCATTAATAAATGGTCATCAAATAACAACGTCTCAGATTGGTATCGGTGTAATGATATTTTCTGTGTTAGTGACTATTGCATTGGTTTCCTTCCAATCTTATGTCGTTAAAAAAACCGGCAGTACCGCGATTAAAGCCGACTCTTTACATTATCGAACTGATATTGCACTAAATGGTGCTGTGTTATTAGCCATCATCTTAGCAGGGCTAGGTTGGCATTGGGCCGATGGCGTTTTCGCGATTGCAGTTAGCTTCTACATTCTGCATGGCGCATGGGAAATTGGTAAATTATCCATTGATTCACTAATGGATAAACAATTACCTAAATCTGAAGAAGAAAAAATCGTCAAAATTGCCTATCATCAATCAGGAGTTCGTGGTGTACATGATTTGCGCACCAGACAATCGGGTAATACTAAGTTTATTCAATTACATTTAGAGCTTGATGATGATCAAACTTTATTTGAAGCACATAATAAAGCGGATAGCGTTGAAGAGGCTTTACAGGATGTGTTTCCACAAGCGGATATTATTATTCATCTAGATCCATTATCTGTAGTGCCGCTAGAAAAAAGAAATGAACAGCGCCAATTTTAAATTTATCATCAGCGATAGTAAGGACACTATATAATGCCACTAGTTCAGCGACAACTATGGGAAAAAATCCGAGAAGAGGCTTGGGCTTGCTCGACAAGCGAGCCTATTTTGGCAAGTTTTTTTCACTCTACAATATTAAATCACCATAGCTTAAAATCGGCATTAAGTTACCAGTTAGCGAATCGACTTGATAACCCTACTATGCCAGGGATTTTGTTGCGTGAAGTGATTGAAGAAGCATTCTTGAAATCTCCTGATATTATTCATTCTGCAGTCGCTGACATTGTGGCTGTTCAAGAGCGAGATCCAGCAGTCGAAGACTTCTCTATACCCTTACTTTATTTGAAAGGTTTTCATGCTCTACAGATTCACCGCGTTGCTAATTGGCTATGGAAACAAAACCGTATTCCTTTAGCTCTTTATTTACAAAATCGTAGCTCGGAACTATTTTCAGTTGATATTCATCCTGCCGCTAAAATTGGTAAAGGAATTATGCTTGATCACGCGACAGGTATCGTTGTCGGTGAAACTGCTGTGATCGAGGACAATGTATCATTATTACAGGGAGTAACCTTAGGCGGAACAGGTAAAGAAGGGGGCGATCGTCATCCTAAAATCCGAGAAGGAGTAATGATCGGAGCTGGTGCTAAAGTACTCGGTAATATCGAAATAGGCGTAGGGGCAAAAGTTGGAGCCGGTAGTGTGGTGTTAGAGGCGGTGCCAGCGCACACCACTGTTGCAGGTGTTCCTGCTAAAATCGTCGGTGTACCATCCTGTGATATGCCCTCGTTGTCGATGGAACAGTGTCTTTAGTAATAGCTATTTTAAGCTTTTGATTTAAAGTTTCAATTATCATCTTGATGATTGAAACTTATAACTATTTTAGTTACTCATTATTAAATTAGTCTTGTTTAATAAAGGCAAAACGCGGCTGTTTTTTACCATCGATTTCAACATCTTCAATAAACATCTCAAGCGGTCTAACCCATAGGGCTTGCTCGCCATATTGTGGGCGATATATCACCATGGTTTCTTCTGTTTCACTATGAGTTGCGATCCCTTCAACCGTATACATTGATCCCTTGTAGTGTTGGTATTGTCCTAATTTAATCTCTTTTATCATGATTTCTCTCAATATATTGATTAGCTATGTATTAAGTAACTATAAACAATGAACTCTGTATCCTTGAACTTCGCCAGTGTTAGGTTGATTAATTGGCTTAAAAGGCTTCTAAACATGGATAATCGTTGCGCCTAGCAACTTTTTAATCATATAGGTAAGAAATATAAAAACAATGGTTGAATAAGCAATGCGGAATGCTTATTCTCAATACATATACCCATGTTACTTCAAAATGCTTTGTCAGGCGCTAGCTCGGACACCAGAGCAAGGCGCAACATGAGGTAATTGCTATTCACTTTTCGATTGTTGCAACGCAGGGCTGGTTTTCGAGCTATCGCCCCGTAGGGCAAGGCAACTTGCACCCATCTGCGTTGTTATAAAATATCTATGTAGAATAACTATATTTCAATTTTATTCCTAGCATCTCGGCACAATTTGCCTTGCTGACTGTGTATCTTGAAGTATCATGGGTATTATTAGTAATAACACATTATTTAAGGGATGAGTTGATGACATTTGATCTATTAGAAAAATTAGAAAGTAAAATTCAAAACGCAGTGGACACGATTTCATTATTACAGATGGAAGTTGAAGAGTTGAAACAAGATAATGAAAAATTATCTCATCAAAGTGAGCAGCTTAAATTTGAAAACACTAAACTAAGCGAAGAGCATCAGCAATGGCAATCTCGTTTAAGTGCATTAGTAGGTAAAATAGAACAATCAGAAGAAAATACTGATTAAGTTTTATTCCTATCGCGATCATTTTAGTTGTGAAATAAACCCAATAATTTAATATTAATTGGGTTTATTTGTTTAGGAACATGAGTTTTATTCGATTTGCTCTAACTCTTCAATATCTAAAGGCTCTGGTGAGATTATAATGCCAGTACTGTCTGCATAAAGAATATCTTCAGGTAAAAAAGTAACGCCCGCAAAATTAACCGGAGAGTTTGTTTCACCTACATCAGAGTCTTCAGCGCCAACAGGGATCGCTGTGATTGCTTGTATACCAACATCTAACTCTTCCAAGATATCAACTTCTCGCACACAACCATTGACCACAATTCCTTCCCAATTGTTCTCTACCGCAAGCTCTGCAATGTGTGCGTTAATTAATGCTCGGCGTAATGAACCGCCACCATCAATAAGTAAAACCTTACCTAGGCCATTTTCTTCTAGTGCTTTATAAATTAGGCCAACAGACTCGAAACATTTAATGGTAACTACTTCACCAGCAAAAGAGCTCCGCCCGCCAAAGTTAGTAAGAAGAGGCTCAACTACATCAATGGTGTCCGCATAAATATCGCAAAGAAGGGAAGTATTGTATTGCATCATCAGGCTCGCCTATAGGTTATAAACATAGTATTCAGTATAAACTTAACTTGTTCATTTACAATATTGTTTTTAGGAAAATGAGTGCTTTTAGTTTGTTTGATCAAAGTTATTTGATGGGCAGGTAAAATGTGCGAATTTATTGCGAATTCGCACTTGTTTAGTTAATCTAATTCTTGAAAGAATGAAGCATCAAATGCTTTCTCACAGTAGTGACATTTAAGTTTTAATACTTGTTTATTATTAACATAAAAACGGGTACTTACTGGTTCATTGCGGCTAATACAATTACTATTTGGACAAGCTAAAACGTCAATAAAATAGTGTGGTAATTGTACTTGGTATTTATTCACAACTTGAAAGTCTTTGATTTGGTTAATAGTCGCATTGGGCGCAAATAAGGCAAGTTGATTAGCCTGTTGTTCGCTAATAAAGGTATTTTCAACCTTAATTAAATCTTTGCTGTTGCCATTATGCGTGGCTAAATTCAAGCCTACTGTTATTTTTTCATTGGTTTGTGTTAGCTGAAAAAACTTTAATATCTTAATTCCTTGTTGCGCAGGAATATGGTCAATAACAGAGCCATGTTGGATTGCTTCAACTTGTAATTTTTTTGCTGGCATCGGTTTATTCTCCTAGTTGAAACTGATTTGTTAATAATAAAGCAAGTAAAGCCTGTCGTGCATAAACACCATTTTGAGCCTGTTGGAAGTAATAAGCATACGGGGTATCATCGACATTTTTAT
>JBALXF010000213.1:0-5833 GCA_036961085.1 Psychromonas sp. | reverse complement strand
CAGGTACTTCTCCAAGTGAAATAGATCCACGAGTTTTTGAATTATTGCAGCAACATAATATTTCAAGCACCGGTCTTGTTAGCATATCCGCCGCACAACTTGAGCATCAACAATTTGATTTTGTGATCACTTTATGTGATAGCGCCAATAATGAATGTCAATTATTCAGCGATTCACAAGCTTTAATACATTGGGATTTGCCCGACCCTAAACCATTAATGGGCATGCAACCTTTTGTTGATACTTTTGATGCACTACAACAGCGTATTGAATTATTTTTGATGCTTAATGGCAAAACCTCAAGCGACAAGTTCAACCCTGTCGAGCTATTTAAAATAATGAGTGACCCATTACGCTTAAAAGTGCTGATGCTTATTGAAGATGAAAAAGCACTCAGTGTTAGTGACTTAGTAAAGGTGCTTGAAGTTAGTCAACCTAAGGTATCACGGCACTTAGCACTATTGCGTGAAGTCGGTTTGTTAAAAATACAAAAGCAAGGATTATGGGTTTTTTATAGCTTGTCAGATCAACTACCAACTTGGATAAAACATACATTAGCAACAGTACGTAATGGCAATGCAAGTATGATCAATAATGAAAAAATTAAACTGCAACAAATCCCTGATCGTAAAAAAATGAGTTTATAGAAAGATTAATTTTATATGAAATAGTATATATGATTTTACATATGTAATGTTCAGTGGGTATACTGCTGTTAATTACTCATTAATAGGAACTAAAAAATGACAGTTAAAATTGGTATCAATGGTTTTGGACGTATCGGTAGATTAGCTTTACGCGCTTCGTTTGATTGGCCTGAAGTTGAATTTGTGCAAATAAACGATGTCGCTGGTGATGCTAAAACGTTAGCGCATTTATTAGAGTTTGACTCTGTACAAGGCCGTTGGCAGCATGCCGTTAATGTGGAAAATAATAATATATTAATCAATAACAGCACCATTAAATGCACCAGCGAAAAAGATATCGATGCCGTTGATTGGAGTGGTTGTGATGTCGTATTAGAATCAACAGGTGTACATCGTGATGTGACTTTATTGCAGAAATACCTTGCTCAAGGTGTTAAACGAGTTGTTGTTTCAGCACCCGTTAAAGATGACAGCGTGTTGAATGTGGTTGTCGGTGTTAATGATCACCTATTTAATAAAGATATTCATCAAATTGTTACTGCCGCTTCTTGTACAACCAACTGTATCGCCCCTGTGGTAAAAGTTATCCATGAAAAAATTGGTATCGAGCAAGCCTCTTTTACTACGATCCACAACTTAACCAATACCCAAACTATTTTAGATGCGCCACATAAAGATCTTCGCCGTGCTAGAGCATGTGGTATGAGTCTGATACCAACAACAACTGGCTCAGCAAAAGCAGTTATTGATATTTTCCCTGAACTGAAAGGCAAAATTGATGGCCATGCGGTAAGAGTACCACTGGCGAATGCTTCATTAACCGATATCATTTTCACAGTGAAACAAGATACTTCGATTGAACAAGTTAATGACCTATTAAAACAAGCATCACAGGGTGAATTAGCTGGAATTTTAGGTTTTGAAGAACGTCCTTTAGTGTCTATCGATTACAAAGGTGACCAACGCTCAACGGTTGTTGATGCACTGTCAACTATGGTAGTTAACAAACGTATGCTTAAGATCTATGCTTGGTATGATAATGAAATGGGCTACGCGACACGTACTGCGGAATTGATTAAAAAAGTTGGTCAAGCGTAATTAGATTGAAACAACTTCGAGGTATAACTTGAAGTTGTTTCAACAAATACCTTTACAACAATAATCTAGCTGGTCTCCCGACTGCCTAAGCAACTGCTTTAATAGAGTATTTTTATGTTTAATAAATTTTCTAGCCTATCCAAAGATGTACAACAGTACATGTTAGTGACCTTCAATTACTGGAACTTTACCCTGACAGATGGTGCGCTGCGCATGTTAGTGGTATTACATTTTCACCAGTTAGGCTATAGCCCATTACAAATTGCTTCCCTATTTCTTTTTTATGAATTTTTTGGTGTTGTAACTAATCTTATCGGTGGCTGGTTTGGAGCTAAAATAGGCCTAAATCGCACTATGAATATCGGTTTAGGCATGCAAATCATTGCCTTATTAATGCTCGCCGTGCCCACTGAGTTTTTAACTATTATTTGGGTCATGTTTGCTCAAGCACTTTCAGGTATCGCCAAAGATCTCAATAAAATGAGCGCTAAAAGCGCCATTAAAACCTTAGTACCAGATAGCCAACAAGGTGCACTATATAAATGGATCGCTATTTTAACGGGTTCTAAAAACGCGCTAAAAGGTTTTGGCTTTTTTATGGGCGGCGCATTGCTCGTTACGATTGGCTTTCAAGGTGCAGTAGTGGCAATGGCCGCTGTACTAACGGCAGTATTAATACTGAGTTTATTATTCTTAGATAAAAATATTGGTAAAGCTAAAAACAAAATTAAATTCTCACAGATATTCTCGAAGAGTCAGGATATCAATGTGCTTTCCGCTGCGAGAATGTTTTTATTTGGTGCACGTGATATCTGGTTTGTTATCGCTTTACCTATTTACCTTGCTTCTGTATTTGGTTGGACCCATTTATGGGTTGGCGGTTTTCTCGCACTATGGGTTATTGGTTATGGTTTTGTGCAAGGTCTTGCCCCTAAAATAACAGGTCGATCCAGTGGTGTTACACCTGACGGAAAATCTGCGATGTTGTGGAGTGCCCTATTGGCAATAACCACCGCTTTAATCGCTTTGAGTATTCAATTTTCTTGGTTTCCTGAGCTATCAATTATTGTTGGGTTATTGATTTTTGGCGCTATATTTGCGGTTACTTCCTCTTTACACTCCTATTTAGTTGTAAGCTATGCGCGAGGTGACGGTGTATCACTTGATGTCGGTTTCTATTACATGGCGAATGCTATGGGCAGGCTGATAGGTACAATTTTATCAGGTTGGTTATATCAGTCCTATGGAATGGCGACTTGTTTATGGGTTTCTTGTGTATTCCTACTCGCCGCTAGTTTAATTTCTATTAAACTACCTAGACATCAATTAAGTTTAAAAAACACTTAATTAAATTTCATAATAAAAAGCCAGAAGGTTAATTATCAATAGATTAACCCTCTGGCTTTATTTTGGCTTAACATTTTTGGGCTTACGTTTGATCTTTACTGCCCTCACTTTTACCTTGTTTTTTTACCACACCTTTAAAAGTATCTAATAAATCCATCGGTATAGGGAAGACTATGGTGGTGGTTCTTTCATTAGCCACTTCTGTTAGCGTTTGCATATATCTGAGTTGAATAGCATTAGGTGCTTGGTTTAGTACCAAGGCAGCTTGTTTTAGTTTTTCAGAAGCTTCTAGCTCCCCTGTCGCATGAATGACTTTGGCTCGACGCACCCTTTCTGCTTCGGCTTGCCTTGCTAAGGCTCTGATCATACTTTCGTCTAGATCGACATGCTTAACTTCAACGGTCGCAATTTTGATCCCCCAGTTATCCGTTTGTTTATCTAAAATAACTTGAATATCTTTATTAAGCTTATCCCGCTCAGACAAAAGTTCATCTAGCTCATGTTGCCCTAACACCGAACGCAAGGTAGTTTGCGAAAGCTGACTGGTAGCTTCAAAATAGCTTTCAACATTATTTATCGCCATTTGTGGATCAACCACTCGGAAATAGACAACGGCATTCACTTTCACCGATACATTATCTCTAGTGATCAAATCTTGAGTCGGTACATCGAGGACAATGGTACGTAAATCTACACGCACCATTTGTTGAATTATCGGGATCAAAATAATTAGACCAGGACCTTTAACTGCTTGAAATCGTCCAAGAAAAAATACTACGCCACGTTCATATTCACGAAACACCTTGAAGATGCTAATCATCAAAGCCACTAATAATGCAACCGTGATTATGCTGACGATACTATAAATCATCATGTTTCCTCCTTAAATAATCAAGAATAGAACTAACCTATTCCGTTTTATCATACTCAGTGACTGTCAGTGATAAACCTTGTACCTGTTCTACAACAACCTTTTGCCCAATAGTTAGCGCATGCTTACTTGTCGCTTGCCAAGACTCACCTTCGACTTCAACCCAACCCTTACCAGACTCGAAATTTTCAGTCACAGTCGCCAATTTTCCAAGCAAACAATTAACCCCAGTGGTAACTTGTTTTTTCCTTATTTTCAGTAGCATAAACACCATTATGAAAGTAAAAAAAGCTAAAAATAGTGATAATAGGTAGATTAAAGGTTTTGCTATTTGGTAGGCAGGTAAATCACTATCCATCAAGAACACTGAGCCTAATACAAAGGAAACAATGCCCCCTAACCCTAAGATGCCAAAACTTGGATTAAAAGCTTCAATAATAAATAAACCTATGCCCAGTAAAATCAATGCTAATCCAACGTAATTAACCGGCAGCATTTGCAGTGCATACATAGCCAATAACAAGCAAATTCCACCTAATACACCGGGTAGGCCAATACCTGGGTTATAAAACTCCAGCAATAATCCATAAATGCCCACTAGCATCAAAATATAAGCTATATTCGGATTTGTGATTGTCGCTAAAAACTGAAAGCGCCAATCGGGTATACGTTCAACAATATCAGGTTCTTCTAGGATAAACAGTAAGTTAGTGCCCGCCAACTTTATTTCGCGGCCATTAGATAAACTCACTAATTGATCTATATCATCAGCAATAAAATCGATTACATTTTTAGTTAAGGCTTCTTGCGCATCTAAACTCGCCGCCTCGGTGACCGCTTTTGCAGCCCACTCTTCATTACGCCCATGTAATTTAGCCAACCCTTTAATATAAGCGGTTGCATCATTAATAGCTTTTTTTTCAAGGGTGGTATTTGCACTGACCTTTTTATTCTCAGCTGCGATATCAGTATCTGTATCGACATCTGAGCTATCCGATGCAGAGTTAGCATTATCAACAGCTTGAGGTACATCTTCAGGACTAGGCTGGCTACCTTGCATACCTATCGCAACAGGCGTTGCTGCGCCTAAATTGGTAGCATTCGCCATTGCCGCAATATGACTTGCCAATAGTATATATGTCCCAGCACTGGCCGCTCGAGCACCGGAAGGTCCAACCCAAGTAGCAATAGGAATAGAAGATGTGGTAATTTCACGGATAATATCGCGCATGGAAGAGTCTAACCCGCCAGGGGTATCCATTTTTAATACGATTAACGCAACATTTTGTTCTGAGGCGAGTGATATTTCACGACTAATATAATCAGAGGAAGCAGGCCCAATAGCTCCCTGCACAGGAATAACCCACACTTGTTTGCTATTTGCTGCAAAAGACAACAACAGAAAAGTAAGCAATAAAAAGACAGATGAAATTTTCATCATACCTCCCCAAAACATTTGCTATATGCCTTAATAATAGTTCAATTATCAGTTAATTTGATCGGATCTGGTTGTAATTTGAAAGGTAAGTATGGAGGCTAAATAAAGACGCAATAGAGACAAGGCTAAGCCTTTAATAACTATAGTTTTATTGACTAGACCTGAAAAACACAATATTTACTTGCGCAAATATTGTGTTTTATTATCTAATCTAGCTAATGCTTGTTTGTGTCTATTTCATTTTTGGTAAAAATATATTTAATAAGATAGCAACTACAGCACAAAGACTGACGCCCTCTAAACTAAAATCACCAAAACCAAGAGACATACCACCAATACCGAAGATTAATACGACCGAGACAATACATAAGTTACGGCCATTTGATAAATCAACTTGATTACGAATTAAGCTATTCAAACCGACCGCTGCAA
>JBALXF010000212.1:0-5842 GCA_036961085.1 Psychromonas sp. | reverse complement strand
ACCGTTTTGCCATTGCACGTCTAAGCGAGCTAATAAATCACCACTAAATTGAGTATTAATATGGAGATCTTCGAGGTTGCTTTTTGCATTTAGGTTGACGCTATCTAAAGGGTGGATAAAGTCATCAAAAATAAAAGTACGGATATCACCGGGCTGATTATATCTATTTTTTTCCCAACGCAGCGCGAGTAATTTAGGGTTATCGAGGCTATTTTGTAGTTCAGGAAGATACTGGTTGTATAGCGGGATAAAACGGCGATTAAATCCAATATATAAAGGTTGCTGATGTTTTTCTGCAATTTCGTAAAGTTTTTCACATGTTGCACTATTATCGGCAAGCGGTTTATCAACAAAGGTTGGGATCCCATGTTGTAAGAAAAATGCGGCTATTTCAGGATGAGAGGCGGTACTGCTGTGGATCATAACAGCATCAATTTTCGCCTTAATTAAATCACGGTAATCTTGATACACTTGTTTAATACGATATTGTTTAGATAATCTTTCTAGGGTGTTCTTATTACGCGTGCAAAGCACTAATTCAATATTTTCGAGTTGAGTCAAAACCGGTAGATGTGCTTTTTGCGCTATATCGCCAAGTCCTACAATCGCTACTTTCATAGTTTGTCCTTAACATTTTTGTAGATCAGTTAGATAGTTATACACCTTACTGATACAAAAAAGGCATTACAATAAAGTAATGCCTTTTATAAATGTTTAGTCAAAAACTTGCACAAAGCGAATACTAGCGCATTTAATTACCAGCCTTTAACAACACCACCTTTAAAGATTTCCATTGCGCCGTTATAAACCGCTTCAGATTGGTATGCTTTAATAAACGTTTTTACATTTTCAGCATTTACATTATCTTCACGAGCAACAATCAAGTTAACATAAGGAGACTCTTTATCTTCAACAAAAAGACCATCTTGCTCTGGTGATAAATCGATGCTGCTAGCATACGTTGTATTGATGATTGCTAAGCTAACATCATCTAAAGAACGCGGTAATTGAGCTGCTTCTAATTCAATGATTTTTAAGTTCTTAGGGCTGCTTTCAATATCAAGTACCGTTGCTTCTAAACCAACACCTTCTTTTAATACCAATAAACCTTGTTGTTCAAGCAGGATTAATGAACGACCTAGGTTAGTCGGATCACTGGGTACTGCAATTTGGTCACCATCTTTTAACTCTTCAAGCGAAGTAATTTTGCTTGAGTAACCCGCAATAGGGTATACAAACGTATTACCTGCAACTGCAAACTTATAGTTACGATCTAGAATTTGCTGGTCAAGATATGGTTTATGTTGGAAAGCATTTACGTCTAAAGAACCTTCATCTAAAGCAGCATTTGGCGTAATGTAATCAGAAAAAGAGATCAATTTAACTTCTAAGCCATATTTATCTTTTGCTTCTTTTGCTGCAATTTCAGCAACTTGCTCTTCAGCACCAGCCATTACACCAACAATAATTGTATTATTATCAACAACGGCTTGTTGCTCGCTACAGCCTGTAATAGCTAAAGTTGAAACTAGTCCTAAGACAACCAGAATATTTTTTAATTTGAACGACATTGTAACTCTCCTGTATCAAGGTCTTCCCTGATGTAAATGAAATAATATAAAATTTTATCGATGATCAACGCGCTTAACTAAATGATCGCCAATCGATTGAATGAGTTGCACCATTATCACTAATATAACAACAGTAATCATCATCACGGTGCCATCAAAACGTTGATAGCCATAACGAATACCAACATCGCCTAAACCACCGCCACCAACCGTTCCAGCCATCGCTGAGTAACCCACTAAGGTTACCAAGGTAATTGTCACTGCATTAATGATCCCAGGCAGTGCTTCTGGCAAGAGCACTTTAGTAATGATTTGCTGTGGTTTAGCCCCCATTGCTTGAGCTGCTTCGACAAGACCCGAAGGGACCTCTAACAGCGCGCCTTCAACAAGACGAGCAATAAATGGAATTGCACCAATAGTTAATGGAACAACCGCGGCTGCAGTACCGATTGTGGTACCAACAACAAAACGAGTAAATGGAATAACGGCAACTAATAAAATAATAAAAGGAATCGAGCGGCCAATATTAACCACTATTCCTAATACTTTATTTAGTAGATGGTTATGTAACAAGCCGCCTTTTTTACTCAGGTGTAATAAAACGCCGATCGGAATACCGATAACAAAGCCCATAAAACCGGAAGCAAATACCATGGTTAATGTTTGCCCCAAAGCATCCATTAATAAAGCGATCATGCGCTCATTGCCTTGCCACCAATTAGTTATTGCATCAAACGACATAACCTAACACCTCTATTTCGACTTTATGTTCTTTTAAGAAAGTAATGGCTTGTTGTATTGCTTGCTCGGAGCCAAAAAATTCAGCCAGCATTAACCCAAACTTAACACCTCCAACATAATCCATATTGGAACTGAGGATGCTAATATCGACTTCAAACTTTCTCGATAACTGTGTAATTAAAGGCGCATCAACAGACGACCCCGTAAACTCTAAGCGAATCAGAGGAAAGCTATTCTCTGCTTTTTCAGTAACCAGTCTCGATTGGTAATCGGCTGGAATCGATAAATCTAAAGTCGAACGAATAAATTGACGTGCAAGTTGTGTTTTAGGGTGAGCGAAAATGTCTCCAACAGACCCCTTTTCAACCAACTTACCATCGCCAATAATGGCAACTTCTTCACAGATCCCTTTTACTACCGCCATTTCATGAGTAATTAATAAGATCGTTATATTTAATTCTTGGTTAATTTTAAGTAGTAACTCTAAGATAGATTGCGTGGTTGCAGGGTCTAGTGCACTGGTCGCTTCATCACATAACAGGACCTTTGGATCCGATGCCAATGCACGAGCAATTGCTACACGCTGTTTCTGACCACCACTTAAATTAGCAGGGTATGTATCGGTTTTATCGGATAATCCAACCAACGCCAGTAAACTGTTCACTTTCTCTTTTATCGCAGCTTTACTTGTTGAAGCTAATTCCAGCGGCAAGGCAACATTGTCAAATACAGTACGTGATGACAATAAATTAAAATGTTGAAAAATCATCCCGATTTTACGACGAGTTAAAGTTAATTGCTTATTAGAAAGCTGAGTTAAATCAATACCATCAATAATGATATTACCACTGGTTGGACGTTCTAATAAGTTCACGCAACGGATAAGCGTGCTTTTACCAGCACCTGATGAACCGATTACCCCAAAGATTGTACCTTGAGCGATATTAAGATCTATATCACTGAGCGCGTGTATTTCTAGCTGACCTTGATAAAAAACCTTGTTAACTTGCTTAATTTGTATCATCAAATTTCCTGAATTTTATAAAGGATGACGCGAATTTTCCGTTTGATCTAAATAAAAAGCAGATGATCACAACATGAACAACCAGAATAAGACGTCTAGACGTCCGAGTCAACAGATAGTTTATATAGCACAAGTTAACTAAAAAAATCACTTCAATATTAAATCAAAAGTTAAACAAGATGACGACTCTCGGAAAAACTAAAGTTATTATGAAATAGCTATTGTGAAAATTATTTAACAACCCTGATAGCTTGCTTAAAAACCGACCCAAAAACGCATTTATCGTTAATAAATAGAGACTTAGTTCAAATAAAACGAAAATCAATCTGATTGAAAGTGGATATAGCAATAACATAACGATCTCAAAAAAATATCTACACCCTTCTCTATTTTATTAGTATTTACTGTGAAAAAGGAATTTCAAAATGAGCGAAAATAATAATCAGCTAACAAATCTTAATCGTCGTGACTTTCTTAAAAAATCAACGGGACTTGCATTAGCTGGCGCCGGAACCGTCATGTTTGCTGGCAGCGCACACGCAAGTAAAAAAGATACAGATTGGAAAAACCACGGTCATTCAGATGACAAACTTTGGAAAGAAGTTAGAAAAGAATTTGTTCTGGATAAAAAATCAGTCTATATGAATGTCGGCACTACGGGTTCAATGCCAGAAGCGGTGCTTAAGCAATACACTAAAAATAATAATATCGTAGCGACTAGCCCATGGGATATGCAAAATAAATTTGGTAGCTGGCCATATACGACTGAAATGGTTGAATCAATTGCTTCTGGTTTTGGTGCAAACGATAGTGAAATTGTGATTAGTCGTAATACCACTGATGGTATGTGTAGCATTATCCATGGTATGCATTTTGAAGAAGGTGATGTCATTTTAACCACTCATCATGAACATGTTGGTGCAGATTCACCATTTGATGTTATTTCTAAACGAAATGGCGTAGAAATCGTTCACTTAGAAATTCCAGTTTATACCGGCAGCGAAGATATCAGTGCCCAAGACTTTGTAGACGTATTCGCTAAAGGGATTGAAGAACATAAAGGTAGAGTTCGTTTAATCGTTTTCTCTCATATCACCTACAAAACGGGAACGAAATTACCTGCAAAAGAGATCTGTGAATTGGCCGTTGCCAATAAAATTCCAACACTTATCGATGGTGCCCATACTGTCGGCATGTTAAACCTTGATTTTCATGATATCGATTGTGACTTTTATGCAGGTTCAGGACATAAATGGCAATGTGGACCAGGTTCAACAGGTCTTCTATATGTTCGTGATGACTGTTCTCGTCTTAAGGAATACTGGAGTGATTGTGACGTCCCGCTATGGTTTGTTAACTCATCATTAGCGCACGCAGACTATTTAGGTAGCCAATGGCAATTACAATATAAGGGTAATGATAACTTCCCTGCATTACAAGGCTTTACCGATTCATGTAAAATGTGGGATCAAATTGGCCGTGATAAAATTGAGCAACGTGTATTAGATTTAAGTGCGCTATGTAAAGACCTGTTAGAGGATAATAATGCATTTCCGTTTGGTCAATTATACGCTCCCAATCAGCGTGAACTATCAAGTGGCATCAGCTCTTTTAATCCCTTCCAAAACCAACAAGACTTACCAACACTAAACAATTTCAGAGATCGCTTGCGTGAAGAATACGGCTACATTATTCGTAGTACTGACTTTAAAGTTAAGATTGATGATCAAGATGAAACACATGCTCTGCGTATTTCAACTCATTTATTCCATAATGAAGATGACGTATTTGGTTTAGTCGAAGCAATGCAGGACCTTTATCAGAAAATGTAAACAGTAATTAGATACAAATAATTAGTATCAAAACTAGACCTACCCCTTAAAAACCCGGCTTCTAACCGGGTTTTTATTTTTTTTAACGTATCATTAATATAAGGTTTATTTTTAACATGATTCAGGAAGAAACATGAGCTTCAGAACAAAAATCACTTATTTTCTACAAGTCTTTTTAGTTGCCTGTTTAGGCACCTCAATGAGTTACGCTGCGCCAAGAGATCTTGCAGAAATACAAGAAGCAGGTGTATTGCGCCATTTAGGTGTTCCATACGCAAATTTCGTTTCTCAATATGCTCAGGGTGATGGCTTTATTGAAACAGGGTTAGATGTTGAGATCATGCAAGGTTTTGCCGCTCATCTAGGTGTTAAGTATGAATATGTCCCTGCAAAGTGGACCAATGTATTTGGCTTATTGACCGGGGTAAATGGTCAATATATTGATAATAAAGTGGTTTACGGTGACCCTGAGCCTATCCAAGGCGATGTCATTGCCAATGGTGCAACTACTCTAGCGTGGCGCAAGGAAATTGTAGATTTTTCAGATGACTACTTCCCGTCTGCTGTTTGGTTAGTCTCTCGTTCCGATTCAGATTTAGCGCCAATCCAACCCAGTGGAAACGTAGAAACAGATATCCAGCAAGTTAAAGCTATGATGGATGGCCGAGATATAT
>JBALXF010000211.1:0-5863 GCA_036961085.1 Psychromonas sp. | reverse complement strand
GATTATGGGCTTTCAGACGTTTCAACTGTGCGTTTAAATGACTTTTCTTTACGCTATATGACCCCCATCGTTAATCAACAAATGATTACTATTAAGCAGGCTAAAGAAATTCCGCAAGTTAAACTGAATCAGTTGCAACAAACTCAGTTTATGCAATTACCCGATAACAATATTAATAGTAAAACACAATTATGGTTGAGTCAGCAGTTACAACAGGGCAGTAATAACAAACAAATACTAGATTCGCTATTAAAACGTTTTAATGAGCAGGAATATTATTACACATTGAAACCCCCTAAGCTTGGCAACAATCAAATAGACGATTTTTTGTTTACTAATATGAAAGGTTTTTGTGTTCACTATGCAAGTAGTTACATATATGTAGCAAGGAGTTTAGGGATCCCTGCGCGTATGGTGACAGGGTATTTTGGTGGCGAGCTAAATGAACAGAACAATTATATGACGGTAAGGCAATATGATGCACATGCTTGGGCTGAAATTTGGTATAACGGTAAATGGTTACGTGTTGACCCGACTGCTTATATCGCTTCAGAGCGAGTTGATATAGAGGTTAGTCCTACACCATCAGATAAGCAGCTAAATCTTAGTAGTTTACTCTCTTTAGATATATTCGGCTTAGCTGTTAATAAACTTAATACAGTTTGGGGGACATGGTTTGTCGGTTTTGATAGTAAAAAACAGCTCGACTTTTTTCAACAACTGAGCCAAAAATATAAATGGGCAAATAGTTTTTATATTATATTTTTACTGTTATTTACTGCCGTAATAGTCATTGTATTGTTTATCTTTAAACCTTGGAAAAGAAGTTCATTTAGTAAGGAAGATAAGTACTATTTAAAATTACAAAAACATTATAAGCGTGTTGGGATTAATAAGGTAAGCGGAGAGACTGTCACCGATTATTGTCATAAAGTGGCACTGAGTAATAGCAATGCGGCTACAAACTTAAATCAATTTGCATCTATTTATAATCGCATAAAATACCAAAACAATTTATCGCAACAACAACGTCATATTGCCCTACAAGAACTAGTAACCGTGCTTAAAAATATTTATAAAAACAAATGATACTAACAAGCTTCATTTGTTTTTATTATATAAAGGACTATCTAGTTAAGAGCTACAAGAGAGCATTGAACATCCCACTTTATGTTTGGCCCAATCGGGACGTTTCTGAGCATATTGTTGATGTTCTGGCTGTTCATCATAAGGATTTTCAAGTATTTTTTGTAGCTTAATAATTTCGCTATAATCACCTTTATAAGCAAGCTCAATTGCTTGTTGCGCGATGTAATTACGCAATACATATTTCGGATTTACTTTATTCATACGTTGCGCACGCTGCTCTTGACTTAAACCATCAAAATTTAAACGCGCTAGGTACTTAGTTAACCATTGGCTAAGTTGTTCACAATATTCAGGCGTCAAATCAATTAGGCTATAGAAACACGGGCCTAACTTTGCCATCCATTGAATAGAAGTACTGGTATCTAAATCATTTGGGATTTTAGCTAATAATCGGTAGAACAGGGTCATATCCGTTTCTACTTTGCCTAATAGCTTTTCTAAAGCTTGAAACAGGTGCAAATCACTTTCGCCTTGATAGTCAATAAAACCCAATTTTTGAGCCATCATATTACGCCATTTATTCTCATAGTTAATGCCGTAATCACTCAAGATAGCTTGTAACGGCTCAGCTTCACCAATCAAAGGAAAAATAGCATTAGCTAATTGGAATAAATTCCATTGACTTATTTGCCCTTGAGCACCAAAACGGTAGCGTTTCTGCGCCTCATCGGTTGTATTAGGTGTCCAGTTAAGATTAAAGTCATCAATCCAACCGTAGGGGCCATAATCAATTGTTTCACCTATGATAGACATATTGTCTGTGTTCATTACGCCGTGGACAAATCCAACGCGCATCCAATCGACAACCATATCACTAGTGCGTTCGCAGACTTCATTAAACCATTTAAGATAAACGTTCAGATCATATTGATCATTTTCTGGGGCTAAATGTGGGTAGTCATTTTTAATGCAATATTGCACTAATTGTATTAAAAGCTCTTCATCACCTCGAGAAGCAGGTAACTGGAATGAACCAAAACGCAAGAATGAAGGTGAAACTCGACATACTATTGCGCCTGGCTCTAATGCCGCATTGCCGTCGTACATCATATCGCGAACAATTTCTTCACCGGTTAAACATAAACTTAAAGCTCGTGTGGTTGATATGCCTAAATTAAACATAGCCTCTGAGCATAAATATTCACGTATTGAAGAGCGTAAAACGGCTAAACCATCGGCACGACGGGAATAGGGAGTGATACCTGCACCTTTTAATTGCAGTGTTTGCGAGCCAAGCGTCGAACTCACTATGTCACCAAGGTTAATGGCACGACCATCACCTAATTGACCCGCCCATTGACCGAATTGGTGCCCACCATAACAAAGCGAATAGCTTTGTAACTGATCAAATACTTGATTGCCTGTCATTATGTTAGCGAAATCATCGCTTTTTATATTGTCTTCACTAAAACCTAGTTGCATAGCAAATTTTTTATTGACAGCAATTAGCTGTGCACTTTTTGTTTTTGTTGGCGTGACAACAGAATAGGCTGCATTTTCTACACTACGACAGTAATTTTCTACTTCTGTATCTGCGGGTAGGTTATCAAATAAACGGTTAGCAAATGTTAAGTGTTTGAAAGGCATTGGCTGTTTCCATAGTCTGTGGGATATAAACAGAATAGTATACTAAAACGGTTGGGTATTTAAGTGAATTGCTAACTATAAATACTTCATAGGGATTGCTGGTGGATCACTTACAAACAAACCCAACCTACAAAATTAAATAATATTGGTTAAAAACTCAATGAATTGCATGAATAAACAAGCTTAACCAAAGCCACTGAAAATGAAGTCATTTGTAATGGTGAAATGAATTACCCCCCTGAAAAGGGATGTGTGATTAGTAGTACTGGAGTAATTGTATATCTTAAACTATAAGTTTTTACTTGGTTGAAATGTAATTAGTTTGTAAGTCAATTGTTCAGAGGTAAAGGATATTTTAGCCCATACAATCTAGCTGAAAATTAGCTTTATTAACATTAACTATTTACCTCTTTAACATCACATGAATATTATTTTTAATCAGTTTATGTCTTGTCAGTTCCAGATTAAAAACAAGTCAGGTATAATTTAGTATTCGATTTAACTAGTTGTGACACATGCCATCTTCAAAGACTCAATCAATTTCACTTAAGTATTTATCTGCGTATTCAGTTGAAGTTCAAGATCAAATCAGGTCGATGCTTGAACATGACACATTAAGGCGTTTTATACTTAAGAAACACCCTCAAAAGCATAATATCAATAATGATAAAATGTTGCGTGAATATGTGATGAATTTGAAAAACACGCATTTACGAAAATCTTCACCATTGAGTAAGGTTGTTTACGACAAAAAAATTCACGTGATAAATAACGCCCTTGGTTTACACACTTTTATCTCAAGAGTGCAGGGTAGTAAATTAAAAAGTAAAAACGAAATACGAGTCAGTGAAATTTTCAAAAATGCACCCGAAGCTTTTTTAGAAATGATTGTGGTCCATGAGTTAGCGCATATCCGTATTAAACCACATGATAAAGCGTTTTATCAATTGTGCGAACATATGCTGCCTGCATACCATCAATTAGAGTTTGAAATGCGTTTATATTTGACTCAGCTAGAGCTTAAAGGAAAAATTTACTAGCTGATGTGTCGTGATTTAAATTGTAGTAGGGATTTTATGGGTAATTAAATAAATAATTACCCATAAAGAAGTTGGATTAATCTAAAGTGAAGCTTTAAGCTTTTGCATACCCAAATCAATACTAACGATTGGCTCGTAGCCTAAGTCATTTTTCGCCGCTGAAATATCATAATAGTGTGCAGTAGATAATTGTTTAGCAACAAAACGCGTCATTATAGGCTCATCCTGTTTATTCAGTTTCAAATATACCCATTCCAATAAAGCACCCGCCGCATAAGCAACACCTGCTGGAACGCGTTTGCTAACTGCTGGTATATTTTTACAAGCAAGAATCTTGTTGAGCATTTCTGCCATGTGGATTGGTTGGTCATTACTTAAAAAATAGGCTTTACCTGCACAAGTGGTTACATCTTTAGTTAGTGCTAATGCCGCTAAAAGATGGGCGTAAACTGCGTTATCGATATAAATAGTATCAACTAATTTGTCTTGTTTACCGACTAATTTTAACTTACCTGATTTTGCGCGTTCAAGCACTCGCGGGACTAGGTGCGGATCACCAGGTCCCCAAATTAAATGCGGACGCAGTGAAACAGTTTTAAGCTTTTCAGAATTTGCGGCTATGACTTTTTGCTCTGCAATTGCTTTTGATAAACCATAATAATTAAGAAATTTTTCTGCGTAGGGCTGTGATTCATTAATCCCATTTTCATCGACACCTGCAAAAGTCACGCTAGGTGTACTGGTGTAAATTAGATGCTGTATGTTTAACGTTTCACAGACTGAAATGATATTCTCGGTACCAATTACATTTGGAGAAAAATAGGATTCTTTGCTTCCCCATACACCCGCTTTAGAAGCAACATGAAATACCAAGTCACAACCTTGCATCGCTTTTAATAAACTTGCCTTGTCACTTATATCACCTTGTACAAATGCTACACCCATCTGTTGTAATTCTGGGTAATTGCCACGTGCAAATCCAACTACGTCGATATTTGCGCTGCGAAGAAAACGACATAAAGCTTTACCTAAAAAACCGCCTGCACCCGTCACGAATACGCGTTGAACTTTACTACTCAGTTCAATTAATACTTGCTGTTGTTTTGGATCTAGTTCGTTTAATGCAGGAACAGTACTAAATGACATATTTAATTCCAGGTTATCTATAGGTTACTTTGAGCCCAAATTGCGAGCTTTTCACGAAATATTTTAGCGTTATGGCGAATGTCCATAGGGAAACTTTTATGGATCAAGAAATCTGTAATACCAGATGTGTATTCATTACCTTCACAAAGTGTTCGTAACTCTTCAAATAATTGTTGTTTATCTATTTGTTGAGCATCATTTAGCTCAATACATATTAAAGGTGTTTGTTTGGCATTTAACTTCACATTAACCAAAGCACTGCGTTTAACCGCTGTATGGGTATTAATAATTCGCTCACTGGGAATCGAATAAAAAGTTTTAAATGATTGTAGGTGAGTAGAGTCGACACGATGTGCTTTACGACCACACATCCATAATTGGCCATCTTCATCTAAATAACCAAGATCACCCATGCGATGAAGAATTGATTCGCCATATTTAATTTTAGCTTCTTTAGTTGCTTCATTTCTATGATAATAACTACGGCTAACCTGTGGTCCGTTAACAACAATTTCACCAATTTCATAAGCTGGAAGGCTGAGGTTCTCTTGCCAATGCTCAATAATATTTTCAGTGATTTCTATGATCGAAATTGAGAGACCATCGACGGGTTTACCAACACATATTCCACCACCTGTATTGGTGATAGCTTCTGTTAGTAAGAGCTGCTCACTACCCACTTTACTAATAGGTAATGACTCAGTCGCACCATAGGAGTTAAGTATTTCTACATTCGCATTGAGCAGGGTAGTAAAACGTGCAATAGAAGGTAATGTTGCAGGAGCACCAGCAGAGATAACACGTTTTAGGCTATTGAGCTTAATGTTGTTTGCTTGCCCGGCTTGACCTATTACTTCAATTAAAGCTGGGTTTGCGAATAAATTGCTACACTGATATTTTTCAATTGCAGCAAAAATATAATTTGGGTTTGCTTTTATTGG
>JBALXF010000210.1:0-5876 GCA_036961085.1 Psychromonas sp. | reverse complement strand
CGTCCCAATTCAATCTACTTTCTAAATACACAAAAGGCGGTCAGAAGACCGCCTTTATCAATATATCTCATTCACGAAGAATGATTAACCGTTGTTTACAACGTAATCGATAGCTGATTGAACAGTAGTAATTTTCTCTGCTTCTTCATCAGGGATTTCCGTATCAAACTCTTCTTCAAGAGCCATTACAAGCTCTACTGTATCTAGAGAATCAGCACCTAGATCATCAACGAAAGAAGCTTCGTTTTTAACTTCGTCTAGTTGAACACCAAGTTGCTCAACGATGATGTTTCTTACGCGTTCTTCGATATTGCTCATTTTTATCTTCCTTTGTTGATTACGCAAATGCGTTAATTTGACGATAGTTTATTCTATCGTATTTAATTTTCAAGTATTGTATCACTTGTTTCAGCTATTTTTTTTGGATATTAATCAAATTTCACAGCATTTCAAAGTTTTTTTTATACAAAATGACAATTATATAAGATCTTATTTAGATCATATACATGCCGCCATTAACGTGAATTGTTTCACCATTAATGTAAGCTGCACCTTCAGAGGCTAAAAAAGCAACAGTTGCAGCAATCTCTTTAGGGTCTCCTAAACGACCTGCAGGTACCGATGATAATGTCGCGGCGCGTTGTTCTTCATTTAACGCTTTAGTCATATCTGTTTCGATAAAGCCTGGTGCTACAGTATTAACCGTAATACCGCGGCTTGCAACTTCTCGTGCTAATGATTTAGTAAAACCAATCACACCTGCTTTAGCAGCGGCATAATTAGCTTGACCTGCATTACCCATAGTACCAACAACTGAACCTACATTGATGATACGACCTGCACGCTTTTTCATCATTGGACGTAAAGCCGCTTTACTCATTTGGAAAATAGGCGTTAAATTTGTTTCGATGATATCATTCCACTCATCATCTTTCATACGCATCAATAAGTTATCACGAGTAATACCCGCATTATTGACTAATACATCAACCACGCCATATTGTGCTTTAATATCAGAAAATAGTGTCAATATTGACTCTTTTTCAGTTACATTTAGTACGAAACCTTTACCGGCATCACCTAAATATTCACTAATAGCAAGTGCGCCTTTTTCACTCGTTGCTGTACCTAATACTGTAGCACCTAATGCAACAAAATTTTCAGCAATCGCACGACCAATACCGCGACTAGCACCTGTTATTAATACTACTTTATCTTTCATTGTCATTATTATTCTCCTGTTACTGCAAGGCGCGCTTTTTCAAGCGATGCAGTATCGTTAATTACTTGTGCCGTTAAACTTTTATCAATACGACGCACTAAACCACTTAATACTTTACCTGGACCCGCTTCTACTTGAAGCGTAATACCTTCTGCAGCCATTTTTTCAACTACTTCGCTCCAGCGTACTGGGCAGAATAGTTGACGAACAAGCGCATCTTTAATTTTTTCTGGAGCAGTTTCAGCAATAACATCAACGTTATTGATCACCGCAATTTCAGGACGATTAAATGTGATTGCTTGTAATGCAACAGCAAGTTTTTCAGCGGCTGGTTTCATTAATGCGCAATGAGATGGCACACTTACTGGTAATGGCATAACACGTTTAGCACCGGCTTCTTTTAATAATACACCAGCACGTTCCACTGCTTCTTTATTACCCGCAATAACAACTTGGCCAGGTGAGTTAAAATTAACAGGAGACACAACTTGTCCTTCTGCAGCTTGTTCACAACAAGCCGCAATTTTATCATTATCTAGACCGATAATAGCAGACATAGCGCCAGTTCCAGCAGGTACAGCTTGTTGCATTAGCTGACCGCGTAATTCCACTAACTTAACTGCTTCTTTAAAATCGATAACACCAGCACATACAAGTGCTGAATACTCACCTAGGCTGTGTCCAGCAACAACAGATGGTTTAGGAGCACCTGATTCAGACCACAGACGCCACAAAGCAACAGAAGCGGTTAATAATGCAGGTTGAGTTTTATCAGTTTGGTTTAAAGCTTCCACGGGACCTTGTTGCACAAGTTCCCATAGGTTATAACCTAACACTTCACTTGCCTGATTAAATGTATCAAGCACCACTGGGTGTGCTTGTGCAAGTTCAGCTAACATGCCAACGCTTTGAGATCCTTGTCCCGGAAAAGCAAATGTAAAATTTGTCATTTTCTATATTTCCTAATAATTATTGTTTTTATGTTTACTATTATACCAACTAGAATTACATACGAACTAGGGCAGAGCCCCAAGTAAAGCCTCCACCAAACGCTTCTAATATGATCAATTGGCCTGCTTTAATTTTTCCAGAGCGAACTCCTTCATCTAAAGCGAGTGGAACCGAAGCAGCCGAAGTATTACCGTGTTTTTCAAGTGTTAAAATAACTTGATCCATCGACATACCTAATTTTTTAGCTGTTGCGCTAATAATGCGTTTATTTGCTTGATGTGGTACTAACCAATCTAATTTTTCTTTATCTAAATTATTTGCAGCAAGCGTATCAATAACAACTTGGCTTAATTTTTTCACTGCAATTTTAAAGACATCATTACCAGCCATTGATAAATAAGCATTATGAACAGATTGCTCATTACCACGCTGTGCATTTGGTAGCTTTAATTGCTCACCAAAACGACCATCAGCATTTATATGTGTTGATAGTATGCCTTCTTCTTCTGTTGCACTTAATACTACTGCACCAGCACCATCACCAAATAAAATAATCGTTGAACGATCTTTTGGATCACAAGTACCAGCAAGACTATCAGCGCCAACCACTAATACGGTTTTCGCACTGCCCGTTTTAATAAAGTTATCAGCCACACTTAGTGCATAAGCAAAACCAGCACAAGCAGCTGAAACATCAAAAGCAGGAATGTCATATATGCCTAATAAGTTTTGAACTTCACAGGCAGCCGACGGGAAGGCATTATGGTTGCTTGTTGTGGCAACAATAATTAGATCTAAATCTTCTGCTGAAACTTTAGCGGCTTGCAAAGCTTGGATAGATGCTTCTTTACTCATAAAAGCAATAGTATCTTGCTCGTTCGCAATGCGACGCTCTTTAATGCCAGTACGGGCAGTGATCCACTCATCTGTGGTATCAACCATTTTTTCTAAATCGTCATTCGTACGTACTGTCTCTGGCAGGTAACTACCAGTACCTATAATTTTGCTATTCATGTGATAAACAATCTCGCTCTAATAAGACAGTTTCTAACTTTGTTGAAATACTCGTAGGAATCTGCCATTGGGTTTCTTTTATCGCCTGTTCAATAGCATAGGCGAATGCTGTAGCATTTGCACTACCATGGCTTTTGACGACAATACCGCGTAATCCAATCAAACTAGCCCCATTATACATATCAGGGTGTAAATGTTTTAGTTGCTTTGTTAAAACATTTCTCAATAATTTACCTAATAACCGACTGTAAATGTTTGAATCTATCGCTTTTTCAATTTGTCCTAGGAATACACGCCCTAGCCCTTCACAGCTTTTTAAGGCAATATTACCACTAAAACCATCGGTTACGATTACGTTTGTTGGGCTGGTAAATAATTCATTAGCTTCGACATAACCGCTGTAATTAATATGTTTGGATTGCTTTAATAGTTCTGCACAGCGTTTAATCTGTTCGCTGCCTTTATTATCTTCTTTACCAATATTTAATAGAGAAACACTGGCTGAAGGTATTTGTTCTATCTTCTCACAAAGTACACTACCCATTAATGCGAAGTTAAATAACGTGTCACTATCACATTGTATATTAGCACCTAGATCTAGAAGATAGGTATGCCCAGAGTCATTATTTGGTAATGTGGCAATGAGTGCTGGTCGTGAAATACCTGGCAATGTTTTTAATGTTTTTTTAGCCAGTAGCATTAACGCACCGGTATTACCACCGCTTACACAAGCGTCAGCTTTTCCTCGAGCGACAAGATCCAATACGATTTGCATCGAAGAACCTGTGCAATGGCGTAATACAGAAGCAGGTTTATCATCCATAGAAATAAAATTTTCACAATGAATGTAAGATAAGCGACTGTGTGATAATAGATTATTTTTTTTTAATAGCGGTAATAAATGTTCTTTATCGCCAACGATTATTAAACTTAGATTGGGGTATGACTGGAGAATTGTTGCAGCGGCTGTAATAGGAATATGGGGGCCGAAATCGCCCCCCATTGCATCGATAGCAATAGTAATTTTACACAATCTAATTACTTACTTTTCGATTACTTTTTTGCCTTTATAGAAGCCATCAGCAGTCATGTGATGACGACGGTGAGTTTCACCAGACGTTGCATCAACAGTCAGTTGAGCTGGAGCACTTAATGCATCATGTGAACGACGCATGCCGCGTTTTGAAGGAGTCTTACGACTTTTTTGTACTGCCATTTTAAAAATTCCTGCTTGTTATTTGCGCTTTAGCTGAGCTAATGCTTCAAATGGGTTGGGACGCTGTTCTTCTTCATCAATCTCACCAAAAGTAAGTTCAAACTCACTTTGTTGACATTCTTCAATTGCATGTTTAGCAATTTGCGGAAGTGTCAATATCAGTTCGTCTTCAACAACTTGATGAAGGTTGACCTCACCATTTTCATCATAATAAATGGCTTCATAGGCGTCTGGTAAATTATTTTCCTGTTCTTCATTATGAACAGGACAATACGTAAATTCAGCTTCACACTGATAAATCATAGGCGCATTGCACCGTTGACAAATTAGCTCTACTGCAACACTTGCTTTACCTTGAAATATTCTAAGCTTTTGCTTATCAATATCAAATGAAAAACTTGTGTTGATATCACTATGAACACTGATTGTTGACTCTGCTAATCTGCTCATAAGCTCTTTTGGAATTCTAGAATCTAGCTCCAATCGCTTTTGAGCAGCGCGAACAGGATCAACGCTAATCGGTAGTTTAACCTTTTGCATGGGCGCGAATGATATAGATTGCAAGCTCGATAGTCAAAGAAAAAGCGAAATATTTTTATAAAATTAACAGAAGTATAGCTACTATAGCCTCTAGTAATAAGTAATCATATAAAGCATATGAATATAAAATGTTTTATCTCTTTAATAGCAATTATCTTATATAAAAAGAATGTGTTAGCTCTACGATACATTTTTAAGCTAATATCTAACTATGCCAAAGAACCCATATATTTATTGATTGCAGAGGAAAGTATGTCTCAAACGCTGGTATTAGCATCAACATCCCCTTTTAGAAAACAACTTTTAGAAAAACTCCACTTACAATTTGATACAGCTAAACCTAATGTTGACGAAACGGCATTAGATAACGAGTCTGCAATTGAACTTGTAGAACGTTTAGCAATCGCAAAAGCGCAAGCAATTAGCCCATTATACGATAACGCATTAGTGATAGGTTCAGATCAAGTCTGTGTCAACGAAGGGGAAATCTTAGGTAAACCAGGAAATTATGATAATGCGTTTAAGCAACTGCAAGCAGCAAGCGGTAAACGAATTACTTTTTATACTGGTTTAGCGTTAGTTAATACGCAAACAGGAACCGTGCAATCACTGGTTGAACCTTTCCATGTCCAATTTAGAGTGCTTTCTGAGCAAGTGATCAGTAACTACCTTAATAAAGAGCAACCTTATAATTGTGCGGGAAGCTTTAAAAGTGAAGGTTATGGCATTGCACTGTTTGATGCATTAGAGGGAAAAGATCCAAATAGTTTAATTGGCTTACCACTAATATCGTTGATTAAGATGCTAGAAAAAGAGAACTTCTCTGTGATTTGATAGTTATCAATTCAAGTCGCGTTTGCTTGATATACCCATGTTACTTCAAAATGCTTTGTCAGGCACTAGCTCGGACACCAGAGCAAGGCGCGACATGAG
>JBALXF010000020.1:0-15653 GCA_036961085.1 Psychromonas sp. | reverse complement strand
ATGCATTACAGCTTCGTTTAGGTCGTTGACAATTTTGACGCCTAAATACAGTGATAACCACTCACGTGAAAAATCACCAGGTTGCGCGACAATTGCTTGATCATTTAAAATTACTTTAGCTTTTTCATCTGCTACCAGTGTTACCCCTAGAGGTAATAAATGCGCGGCAAGTTTAGGTAAAAATTCAGCGGCAATACTTTGTTCAACTATCACAGTATCTAATGCATTACATACGCTAGGTCGTTGCACCTTAGCATTTTCAATAATCGCAATTGCTTTTTGTTGGTCTACACTTTTTTCAGCAAATAAATGACAAATGCCAATGCCACCAATAATCACCGGAATGGTGCTGTTTTCTTTACAAAATTGCTGTAAACCAGAGTTGCCACGCGGAATGATCATATCCACGTATTTATCCATTTTTAATAACTCAGCAACTAAGGCACGATCTGGGTCTTCAATGTATTGCACTGCCGTTTTAGGTAAACCGACACTCTCTAAAGCAGATTGAATCACTTTCACTAACACCATGTTTGAACGGATTGTTTCTTTGCCGCCACGTAAAATACTGGCATTACCGGATTTTAAACTCAGTGCAGCGATATCAATGGTTACATTAGGGCGTGCTTCATAAATCACCCCAATCACACCAACAGGTACACGGCGTTTACTCAGCTTTAAGCCATTCTCTAATAATTTACTATCAAACTCTTCACCAACGGGATCAGATAAATTAATAACACTACGTAAATCAGCAATAATGCCAGCCAAACGCGTTTCATCGAGTAATAAACGATCTAATAATGCATCGGTTAAGCCAGCCGCTTTCCCTGCATCAATATCTTGTTGATTAGCAGCAACAATTTCAGTCTGATTAGCTTCTAACGCAACAGCAATGGCTTCTAATGCCTGATTTTTTTTAATGCTGTCAGTTATTGCAAGTTCATAACTAGCTTGTTTAGCTAGTTTACCCATTAGTTGTAAATCCATGTTTATTCCTTTATCTAGATACCGTATATGAGTGGTATCAAACCCATTATCAAGTTGTTAAGGGCGAGTTAATTTATAAAAGCGCTGCTTATTTAAAAGTATTGATTACTTATTTAAAAGTACTAGGTCATCACGATGGATAACTACACGACCATGTTCAAAACCTAAGGTTTGCTCTATTTGCTCTGAGTGTAAGCCTTTAATTTTTTCAATATCGCTTTTTTGGTAACGTACTACGCCACGCGCAATCTCATTACCTGCTTGGTTGGTAAGCGTCACAACATCGCCACGACGAAATGTCTCTGTGCTAGCGATAATGCCTTTCGCTAATAAACTACTGCCTGCACTTAATATCGCTTTTTCAGCGCCGTCATCAACAATAATTTTACCGGCGCTACGTGAACCTGCAAAAATCCAATTTTTACGCGCCTCAAGACGGCTATTTTCAGCAATGAAACGTGTTCCAACTGATTCATTATTGGCCGCTCTAATGATTACATTCTTTTTATGTCCCGATGCAATTACGACTTCAATACCCGCTCGGTTAGCAATACTTGCCGACTCTATTTTGGTCGCCATCCCGCCAGTACCTAAACCACTGACACTACCACCAGCAAGGGCATGAACTTCATGGGTAATTTGTGCAATTTCAGGTATCAATTGAGCATCGGGGTTATTACGAGGGTCAGCAGTGAATAAACCGGGTTGATCGGTTAACAGCAGCAATTGGTCGGCATCAGCTAATAACCCAACCAATGCAGACAGGTTATCGTTATCACCGACTTTAATTTCGCTGGTTGCGACGGCATCATTTTCATTCACTAAGGGGATAATTCGGTGCTTTAATAAGGTATTAACCGTATCTCTGGCATTCAGAAAACGCGCTCGATCATCGAGATCAGCACGGGTTAATAACATCTGCCCAACGTGCAACTTATAAATTTTAAATAGGTTTTCCCATTCTCTGACTAATTGCCCTTGGCCAACAGCTGCTAACATCTGTTTGTTAGCAATAGTGGGTTCAATATCAGACATACCTAAATGCTCTTTACCTGCAGCAATCGCGCCAGAAGTGACCACTATGATATGGTGGCCTTGGCTATGTAGGAGTGCACATTGACGAACTATTTCAACCATGTGAGAACGATCTAATTCAGCTGTACCGCTAGTTAATACACTTGTACCTAATTTAACGACGATAGTTTTTTTATTGCTTTTCATGCTTGCTTCAATTTTTTGTAAGTTGATTAAATATACCCGTTATCATGTTGCTCTTTGTCTTGGTGTACGAGATAGCGACTGATAAATGCATCTTGATTGATAACGGGTATAACTTACGTTATCTAAAAAAAAACAGCAACGAGGTTATCGTTACTGTTTATATTTTTTATCAAATTATTTATTGGTCTGCTTATAATTCAGCACAGAAAAGCATCAATTATTTTAAACTTAGCTTAAAACAACCTGCTGTTCGTGTAATTCATGCATAGTAGATTCTTTAATCAATGCTTGTAAACGTACAATAAAGAGGTCGAATGATTTATCTATCTGCTGCTGTTGCTCTTCAGTTAGTTTTTCAACTTCCCATTCAGCCGCTAAATTAAAACGCCCATCAAAACGCTTAAAGGTGTAACCAGCATCATTATTTTCAACAATTAACCACCAGCCATAAAATTCTCTTTCTTCCGGCTCTTTTTCCATATCGATGCAAATTTCTAAGCAATCAAAAAAATAAGAAGATTCAGTGGACTGAAGTTTACGAAAATAAGGACCTAAATCAGTAAATAACTTAAAAAGTCGACCTCTAGATGGGGTTTTAGTACTGTCTAATGTCATAAAAAAGTATTCCTAGTAACAAAGTATATTTATTTATCAACTAACTTAACACATCACTCGCCAAGATGTCTTGTTAACCATTTAGCAGAATATGTTAAACAATTTAAATATGATTCAAAAATGGGATGCTTCTCTATTATTTTGGATTCACCTTGGTGACTCGCACGACCAATTAGCTGTAAATCTTGCTCATTACAAATAATATCATCCTTATGGCCGATGCTTAATAAAGGAGTTTTGATACGAGTGCGCCCTAATAACCCCTGTTTAACAAGTGATAAAGGCACACAGAATTGAAATAAACTTTCAGAACTTGAATTATTAATATGCATTCTAGAAGCAATACAATCTAATAGTACCGGAGGAAGTTTCTTAAAGTTTTCCAATTTATCAAAAACACTGCCCACAGCAGCCCCGACACAGATAACCGATTTGACACTACCCGGCTCTAAGAAACCTAGGCGCATTGCAATATTGCCACCGAAGCGCATTCCCATTAGGGCGATGCGATCATGATCGACCCAAGGAACCTGTTTCATATGGTGAATAATCGCTTGATGCAAGTCAGAGGAATTTTGATTTAATTTAACATGTGACGAAAAACCAACACCGGGTAAATCGACGGTCAACATAGCGATTCCTTGTGGTGCGAGCTCTTTCTCGAATAAAGATAATAACTCACACTGCAAAGCATCAATGCCACCACTAACGATAACCACAGGGTGAATTGTCTCAGTATCAGGTAAGTGTAAAAAACAGGTGACCTCTTTTCCCTGATAAGGCACTTTTATCTCTTTAAATTCCATTTTTTTGCTGTATTTAAAAGATTCTTTGTAACTATTAAACGCTAATGTTTGTGTTTGAATAGCGAGTTCATCACCTCTTAAATGCGGGTAACTTGCAACACAATAAAATTGAGACGCTAAATAATAAGCATGTTTGGCTTTGTCATTTTCTGCCTCTGCTGCGAATTGATTACCTTGCTTATAATAATACATAGCATGTTGAGTCCACTCGTAATTCCAGTTACCAGGACGAAAGCCGATCACTGTATCTAATATAGACTCATCACTACGTTTATTTTCCGAAGCTGAAATACGTGCCAGCACTTCATAACATTCAATAATATCTAATCCCTGCCAGGACCACTGCATAAGCTTTAATAAACGATACCAACCAACCTTCTCTTCTCCGTAACTTGTAATATTACTTTGAGTAAGGTTTTTTTTAGTTGAATGATTCGGGACAATCGTTGATGTCTCTTGCACATTCGGTTTATAGGTAAATAAGGACTTCGATAAGTTTTCTGACATAATTTACTCTTTTATATCGGTTTGAAGTTGTGACTAGATAATATTGTCACAGTCTTTTGAATACGAAATAGACATTACATTAATCATGCGACATGATTATCGATAATGCAAAGCCAGTGCATATTGCCATTTAGTTAACGGGTATATCAGAAAAACTATCCAGTAATATTTTTTCTGCTAGTTGTAAGGTCTCTTTATCCCCTTGCAATAACACTAAATCGCCTACTTTAAAACGTGCTTGGTCATTAATTTGTACCTGCTCACCACTGCCTCTATGTAGTGATTTGATAATAACACCTGCTAAATGAAATTCATGTACAAAGGTATCAATGACATCCGCATTTGCAGTAATAGTGACTGCATGCAGTTGCTCAATCTTCCATAGTTTTCTATCAGGGTTACTGCCTTCGCCATAATAGAAGCCATGTAAATGCTGATACTTGGCTTTTCGCTCACTATCTAACAATTTCAAAATACGGCTACGTGGCGTACCAGATAAAAATAATACATGTGCAACCAACATTAGGCTTCCCTCTAACACTTCAGGGATCACTTCCGTTGCCCCGGCTGATTTAAGCACATCTAAGCCTTCATCGTTTTTGGTACGCACCAATACTTTAACATTGGGGTTAAGCGCCCGTATTTGTCCTAGCAATGCCATTGAGCGTTGCAGATCATCAAAGGTAATAATTAATAATTTAGCTTTTTCTATCCCCGCAACTAATAATATATCGCGGCGGCTGGCATCGCCAAACTCGATCATTTCCCCGCCGACTCTCGCCTCTTTAACACGCATCGGGTCTCTGTCTAACACAATAAACGGCAATGATTCCTCACGCAGAAAACGCGAAACTATTTGCCCAACACGGCCATAACCACAAATAATTGTATGCTCATTAAATTGTCCCGGTAAGGTTTTTTGAAAACGGAATACTTTTTCAGAATGATGTAAAACCTCTCGCGAAATATGCTGACTGTACTTAACCAATAAAGGCGTCATAGTCATACTGATCACCCCAGTCGCAATCATTAATGAAGATAGTTGTGCATCTAATAAATCATATTTACTCGCCAGTGCCACTAAGATAAAACCAAACTCTCCCATTTGCGCTAACGCAATACCAGCGCCTAATGCCGTGGTTAATTTTTCTCTCATAATTAAAGCAGCGACTGTAATAGTCAGTGCTTTTGCTATCATCATGGCAAAAACGATCATTAATAAGGTCAATAAGTTATCGCGTAAAACTTCATACTGGAGCAATGTGCCGATTGAGATGAAAAAAATCGCCATTAAAATATCTTTAAATGGACGAATATCTGCAGATAGTTGGTGCCTATAATGGCTCTCAGCCAACATCATACCGGCTAGAAAAGCCCCTAGTGCCATCGATAAACCTAATATTTGGGTAAACCAAGAGGCTAATATAGTGATAAATAAGGTCGACAGCACGAATACCTCATCAAAGCGCATGCTGGCTATTTCATCAAAAAACTTGGGTAATAACCAACGCCCAATAGATAATAAAACAGCTACTGCAAAAGCGCCCTTCACAAAGGCAATCGATAAAGGCATCACCAAGCTACCTTCGAAATCGGGCATTGCAATAATTGGGATAATAATTAAGAAAGGCACAACAGCAAGATCTTGGAAAAGTAAGATCGAAATAGCCAAGCGACCAGTTTTAGATTGCAGTCTTTGTTGATCTGTTAATACTTTTACAATAATAGCCGTCGATGACATAGTTAATACACCGGCTACGGTAAACGATTGTTGCCATGTCAGCGAAAAAAACTGGCAGATAGAATAAAACATAAAAAATGAAACAATCACCTGTAATGCGCCAACACCAAAAACAGAACGACGCATCGCAAGTAATTTATTTAAAGAGAACTCTAAACCTAATGAAAACATTAAAAACACAATACCAAATTCAGCAATAAGCTCGATTTCATGGTAAGAATTAAGAAGATTAAGCAAAGAAGGACCGAGCACAAACCCAGTGAACAGATATGCAACTATGTTAGATAGTCGCAGTCGTCTAAAAATAAGCACGCTGATAATCGCGAAGAAAAGCAATAACAATAAATCATTTAGCATTCGGCTCTGGCTCTCCTTGAATCGATGTCCTTATATATCCATGATACTTCAAGATGCAAAGTCAGCAATACAAATTGCACCGAGATGCTAGGCATAAAATTGAAGTATAGTTGCTCTACATAGATATTTTATAACAAAGCAGAATGATGCAATTTAACTTGCCCAACGGGGGCACTAACTCGAAAGCTAGCTCTGTGTTGCAACAATCGAAAAGGGAATAACCATTACCTCATATTGCGCCTTGATCTCGTTTCCGAGTTTGTGCCTGACAAAGCATATTGAGGTAACATGGATACACGTTACGCTAAGCATAGCTAATCGATACATAAACAGACTAAATCTATTTATGTTTTCCCTTACTCTACGCTCATTTAGTAATAATCAAAGGACACGAGCAAGTTTTATTCCATGCTCATGCCTAATTGAACTTATTTTAAGGGTTTTAGTAGCTCCTTAATAACACTAATCAAGCTTGCATAGACAATCAATACAGCCAATAAAGGTAATACGAACCACATACCGACATGCAGAGTTGGCTCTAACTTAAAGCCCCACTTAATTAAGCTGAATACAATAGCTTCTGCTGCAATTATGGCAACAAGTCCAGCGGCAATAGCCATCAGGCCATATTCACTCCAAAGGGTTTGGCTGATCCGTTTACGACTTGCGCCCAATGTACGGTAAAGTGTAATTTCACGTTGTCGTTGTTTTAAGCTTAAACGTAACAATGTAAAAATCAATAAAATGCCGCTAACCACTCCAAGACCCGCTAACACGGTTAATGACCACGTTATTTGCGCTAACATCGCCTGTATTTTACTACCAATAGTACGGAAATCTAACAAACTCACGGTCTGATGATCTCTTGCTAATTGATTTAACACCGGGATTTGTGGTTCATCAATACGAAAACTCACTAACCAAGTCGCGGGTAAGGCTTCTAACACATCAGGCGTAAAAATAAAGTAAAAGTTGGGTTTCATGCTTTGCCATTCGACAGTGCGGATAGAATTAACCTTGGCACTGAATAGTTGACTATTAACAGAGAAACCTAATTCATCCCCTATTTGTATATTCAGCTCTTTAGATAAGCTTTCTTCGATAGAAACCCCGCCTGTATCACTCCACTCACCAGCTAAGACTTCATTGTAAATCGGTAACTCATCTGCCCAGGTAAAGTTAATTTCACGGCGGAGAACATTCACATTAGAATTTTCTTGAGCAGCTATCTCTTTCACATCTATTGCATTAACTTCGGTTAAGCGTCCACGAATAATTGGATAACCTTTAGAGCGTTCAATTTTATTGGTATCAAGCTTTTCTAAATATTGTTGCTGCTCATCAGGTGCAATATTAATCGCAAAAACATTGGCTGCATCAGAAGGTATAGTCTGCTGCCAATCACCGAGTAAATCGGTACGTACTAACCAGATCACCGCCACCAGCATTAATGATCCCGATAAAGCGGCTAGCTGCATCATGGTATTTTTAGGTGAGCGTTTAATACGGCTGAGTGCTAGAGACATTGCCGCCCCCCATTTACCGCGACTTAATAAATGTAGTAAGCCATAACTTATTACAGCTAAAAACAGGAATAATAGAATCAGACCAAAGATCACTATCCATACTAGGGTGTTGCTTGCATAAACCAGTAAAAAGGCAATGATAGGCACTGCAATTAACCATAAACCTTGTTTCGACTTATGGGTTGTTTGCGACTGTAATACCTCAACTGCAGAGGTGTCTAGCAAACGCAATAATGGGATACCTAGAGCAGGCAAACCAATTAAGAAAGCCACCGCACTACCAAATGCAAAAGGTAGCCATCCATAACTTGGTAATTGCTCGGGTAAAATATCGGTCAGTGGTACACGTAATAAAAACTCTAACCCAGCTCCAATTAATGAACCACATATAACCGCGGTGAAAAACATTAAACTTACTTGGTTTAATAACCAGCGTTGTAACCAGCGTTTGCTTGCCCCCATGCTTTTCAACATTGCCACCGTATTACTACGGCTGCTGGCATAATGCTGACACGTGAGTACTAAAGTCACCGCCGCCATTAATATCACCATTAAGATTGTTAACGATAAATATTGTTTTGCTTTTTTGATTAAATCAACTCGCCTGCCTTGATTGTTTTCACTGACCCAACGTTCCCCAGCCTGTGGCTCATAGCCATCTTGCAACTCACTAATACTATTTTCTTGGCCTGTGAAAAACGCTCTATAGCGCACTCGGCTACCCAGTTGAACTGCCCCAGTTTGGTCTAAATCTGCTTCGTGTATAAATACACTGGGCATAGTTCTAAAGGGGTTAAAAGCGACTTCGGGTTGTGACTCTATCTTTCCTGAAACTTGCAGTTCAGCATCACCGATTGCGACTAGATCCCCTATTTTCACATCTAATAATGAAAATAATCGCTCCGCAAGCCACAGTTCACCAGGTTGTACCGATGATTGAACCTCGTTATTTTCACCCAATAACACTAGCTCTCCGCGTAATGGATAATTACTTTGCAGGGCTCTCACACTAACCAATTGCATACCATCATCACTAAAAGCCATGGTTTCGAAACGAGTTTGCATGGACAGGGTTAAATCAAGTTTATCGGCGCTGGATAACACTAGTTCAGGGGTAGGTGTAGAAGAACGTAAGACTAAATCAGCGGCCATCATTGAGCGACCATTATCCGTCATCACGTTTTCAACGCGTATTGCCAAAGCAGACAATGCAACAACACAGGCTACGATTAGCGTCAATGACGCCATGACGGGCCAAAGTTGACCTTGCCATATTTCTCGCCAACTCCACCTCAGCACCATTGCCTTACCAGAAGATGCTGCTACTTTACTCATAACACCTCCTGCAATTCGCCGGCATGAATCGATAATGTACGTTCACAACGCTTGGCTAATGCGGGATCATGGGTAATTAAGACTAATGTGGTCCCCTGCTTGCGATTCATCTCAAACAATAATTCAATAATATTTTTCGCGGTTTTTTCATCTAAATTTCCGGTTGGCTCATCGGCAAACAAGATTTTAGGGGAAGTCATAAACGCACGAGCAAGTGCTACACGTTGTTGCTCACCACCAGATAACTGCGAAGGTAAATGGGTTTCACGCCCAGTTAAACCAACCGATGCCAATAGCTGTTTCGCCTTTTCGACATCTTCACCTTCTCCTCTTAATACCGCAGGTAAGGTGACATTTTCAAGGGCGCTTAATGAAGGAATTAATAAGAAGCTTTGAAAAACAAAACCAATCGATTCACTACGAATTTTCGCTCTTTGCTCATCATCTAACTTCGAAAGTGGCTGTCCTAACAGCTCAATTTCACCCGAGCTAACCGTATCTAAACCGGCCAATAATGCCATTAAGGTTGATTTTCCTGCTCCCGAGGTGCCAATAATTGCAACTGTCTGCCCAGGCTCGACTGAAAATGTGATATCTTTTAGGATAGATAACTCAGTCTGGTTAGAATTGACTGACTTACTTACTGATGTTGCTTTAATTATGGATAATGACATGACAAAAATCTTTCCCTATATTTTTATTTTACTGTTTTCGAGTGTTGTAAAAAGTCAAACGTTACTGATTTTAGGTGATAGTTTAAGTGCTGGTTATAACATGCCTATCGAACAGAGCTGGCCAACTTTATTAACCGATGAGCTTAATACTCTGGATAAACCGACAACGGTAATTAATGCAAGTATTTCAGGTGATACCACTGGTAATGGTTTGGCGCGTTTACCCGCTTTACTGGCTGAGCATAAACCTACATCTGTATTTATTGAATTAGGTGCTAATGATGGTTTACGCGGTTTTCCACCTGCAAAGATAATGGATAATATTGATCAAATGATCACCCTTATTCAAGAACAAGATGTACAAGTTATTTTAATGCAAATTCACATTTTACCTAACTATGGCAAACGTTATACGCAAGCCTTTACAGATCTTTACCCTGAGTTAAGTGAAAAACATGCAACACCATTGCTACCATTTTTTATGGAGCAAGTGATAACTAAACCACAATGGATGATGCAAGATGGTCTTCACCCTACGGCACAAGCTCAGCCATGGATTGCACAATATATGGCAAAAGAATTATTACCACATTTGCACTAACTAATTTGCATTAATTAATATGTTTAGCTGTTTTCAATATTAAGCAGCTGAGCATGACATCATTTAATCGTATTGTTACCCAATATAAACAGTTACTTAGTAAAATCAATCATCAAACAAGAAGACTGCTGCTTATCTTTTCCATTGTTGCAACTCCATAAGCCCACTGCCATTTTCAATTCACCATTAATGAAAATAAAAGGCACTTGATCGCGTAACCACAAAGGAACATGGTATTCATGCAATAATTTTTTAATGCTACGAGAACCCGTTCTGCCAATCGGTAAGCACTTTAGGCTGTTAGGAAATTGCCAACGGAAAAAAACTTCAACCAGATCATTCGGATCAATAAATATCCCGGTCTCATCGCTTTCTGTTGCTGCAACTTGTTTAAACTGTAAATTAACATGTCCATCGAATAAACAAAGTTGTGATTCACCAGACCAAATCACAGGCTGTAGGTTTGCTTTGTTTTTGTCAGCAAGCGGACTTGTTTCATCTATAAGGTATATATGTTGTCGATAACGACGTACTGAAGCCCCTTTAAATAAAACCACCGGCTTGGCATCGGCACTCGCCATAGCCACATCTGTCCATAATGTTTGTAACTGCTTGGCAGAGGGATACTCTAATTGATTGAGCTTAAACCAGTGCCGTAAAACGTTGTTACGACGGCCAACACTGAGAGCCGCTAAGATTTCTATATTTAAAGCCTGCTGATTAATAAAAAAATCAACTGCCTGATCAAAATCTAATTGTGCAATTTCATCTAAAACTTGTTGTTGCTCTTGGCATATTGTTGCAGTACGCGCGACAGATTTAGCGATGCTTGGCCAACGGTTTTTTAATAATGGCGTAATACTATGACGTAAAAAATTACGATCAAACACTTGATCGTTATTACTCTCATCTTCTATCCAGTCTAGTTTAAACAGTTTGCCGTAAGTCTCTAATTCTTGTCGTGTAAACCCTAACAGAGGACGAATTAAATAACCTGACTTGAGCTTTTGTGTATGGCGAACACCTTGTAACCCAGTAATGCCAGATCCCCGTTTTAATGCCAGTAAAACAGTTTCTAATTGATCGTCTTGATGGTGCCCAGTAATTAAATAGCTATGTTCATTTAACCCTTGAGTTAAACATGCATAACGCTTTTCTCTCGCCAGCGCTTCGAGACTAGTTCGACTTTTTCTGTTTAATTGGACACAACTAAGAGAAAAATCAATATTAAGCGTTTGGCATAAATGCTCACAGAATGTTTGCCAACTCTGAGCATTATCACTGAGACCATGATTTACATGCTGAGCAGAGACTTTTATTTTGTAATCTTTAACTTGTAAACGAGAAGCTTGTAAACGAGAAAATAAGTGAGTCAGCACCACTGAGTCTAATCCACCGCTCAGTGCTATACGAAAGTTTACAATATCATCATTGGTATTAGGGCTCTGCCAATCAACCAAACTATTTAGCTGTTGTTGAAATACAGCCAGTAAATCCCCTTTGTCCATCGTCTAACCTTTTTTCTTAATTTGCATGGTCAAAATGTAAAGACACATTTTCAGGACCTAATAAACGCCCTAGTAAGAATAAAAGATCATCGGTTGGGGTTATCGCCCACTCTCTTCCAAATGAAAGTTCAGTTTTTGCTTTTTGGTTAGTGTATTCGACAAATACAGGGCACAAACCGCCTTTAGCCGGTTCTAATGCTTCTTTTAGCATATGTTGAAAGTTGTTACCTATATCATGCGAATTAATCTTCAAGCGTAATTTTGAAGCAAAACGTTCACGGGCTTGCTCAATGCTCATCACTTCACGTGCATTCATTTTCAAACCACCGTTGAAATAATCTTCACTGACCTGCCCTTGCAATATAAGGACATTATCCGCAACCAGCAACTGTTCATATTGATCTAATAAATCAGCAAAAACGGTAATATCGATTCTCGCACTTTTATCATCTAAGGTAATGATCCCCATACGTTTACCCGCTTTAGTCACCATCACTCGCATGCTCAGAATTAATCCGGCAACACGGCTATTTTGGCCACGTCGGTTAGCTGTTAATTCTGATACTTTGGTACAATGAAATGCCCTTAAATCTTTTTCATACTGATTTATTGGGTGCCCAGTTAGGTATAAACCTAGAGTTTCTTTTTCACCTGCTAGCCACTGTTTCTCTGGCCAAGTCTCCACCATGGAAAACTTATCTGCTATCTCTTCACTATCGGTAGTTAATACACCAAACAGATCACTTTGCCCAAAAGCTTCAGCCTTTTTATGCTGCATCGCAGATTGTAATGCATTGGGTAAGGTTTCCATTAATGCGGCGCGATGTGGCCCAAGTTTATCTAATGCACCAGCAAGGATTAACTTTTCTAATATACGTTTGTTGCAGCGCTTTAGATCAATACGGTTACAAAAATCAAATAGATCTTGGAACTTCCCGCCTGCTTCTCGGGCTTCGATAATAGCCGCCACAGGCCCTTCACCGACTCCTTTAACCGCACCGATGCCATAAACGATGCGTAAATCGCTATCTACATTAAATTTGAATATGCCTTCATTTACATCAGGTGGGCCTAAATCCAATCCCATGCTTTGACATTCAGCAACCAGAATAACGATTTTATCGGTATTATCCATGTCCGCAGACATAACTGCAGCCATGAAATATGATGGATAAAAGGTTTTCATCCAAAGTGTTTGATAAGACACTAATGCATAAGCAGCAGAATGTGATTTGTTAAAACCATAACCAGCAAATTTTTCAACTAAATCGAATATCTTCATGGCAAGTTCGCCATCAATACCGTTATCAATCGCACCTTGTTCGAAGGTTTGACGCTGTTTAGCCATCTCTTCGGGCTTCTTTTTACCCATAGCACGACGCAACATATCTGCCCCGCCTAGGGTATAACCAGAAAGTACCTGGGCAATCTGCATTACCTGTTCTTGATACAAGATGATGCCGTAGGTCGGTGCTAAGATCTCTTTTAAGGACTCATGTTGCCATTTTTCATCTGGGTAAGAGACCGCCTCGCGGCCGTGTTTACGTTCAATAAAGTTATCTACCATCCCAGATTGTAAAGGCCCAGGACGGAACAGAGCTACCAGTGCAATCATGTCTTCAAAGCTGTCAGGCTGAAGACGACGGATAAGATCTTTCATACCACGCGACTCTAACTGGAATACCGCAGTGGTCTCATAGCGTTTTAATAACTCAAAACAAGCAGGCTCGGTAAGATCTATTTTTTCAATGAAAATAGGGTCTTCACCGCGCTGTTTTTTATGTTCATTGGCCATGTCTATCGCCCACTGGACAATAGTAAGCGTACGCAAACCTAGAAAATCGAATTTAACCAGTCCGGCTGTTTCTACATCATTTTTATCATATTGTGTTACCGGATTATTACCTTCATCATCACAATATAATGGAGAGAAATCAGTAATAGTAGTCGGTGAAATAACAACACCACCAGCATGTTTACCCGCATTACGAATTGTACCTTCTAATGTACGACACATATCGATTAACGCGCGAACATCTTCACTACCGTCATAACGCTCTTGCAGGCGTGGCTCTTCTTCGAATGCTTTGGTTAGGGTCATACCAGGGGTTGGTGGTACCAATTTTGAAATACCATCGACAAAACCATAGGGATGACCTAACACTCGCCCTACATCTCGAATTACCGCTTTCGCTGCCATGGTACCAAAGGTAATGATCTGCGAAACTGCATCTCGACCATATAACTCTGCAACATGATCAATTACTTCATCGCGTCGATCCATGCAAAAATCAATATCAAAATCGGGCATAGAGACACGTTCAGGGTTCAAGAATCGCTCGAACAGTAATTCCAACTCTAAAGGATCTAAATCAGTTATATTAAGCGCATAGGCAACCAATGAACCGGCACCTGAACCACGTCCTGGTCCCACTGGGATCGCGTTATCTTTACTCCATTGAATGAATTCCATTACGATCAAGAAATAACCTGGAAAACCCATGGTATTTATTACGTCGAGTTCTATTTGTAGACGCTCATCATAAGGTTTGCGTATTTCAGCAAAATCATCTGCATCTTTATCAAATAAAAACTCTAATCGCGCTTGTAAACCTTTCCTTGAAACGTCACAGAAAAAATCATTAATAGACATTTCACCGGTTGGAAAGTCAGGTAGGAAATACTCGCCTAAACGCATTATGACATTACAGCGTTTTGCTATTTCAACACTGTTTTGCAACGCTTCTGGTATATCTGAAAACAGTTCACACATCTCTTCTTGGCTGCGCAAATATTGTTCAGCACTATATTGTTTAGCGCGGCGATCGTCGCCTAGTGTGTAGCCTTGATTGATACAAACTCGAATTTCATGTGCGTCATAAAGTGATGACTCGGCAAACACAACGTCATTGGTTGCGACAACAGGTAACTGATTCTTTTCAGCCCAATCTAAGGCAAGGTGTAAATAGGTTTCTTCGTTTACCCGGTTAGTACGTATTAACTCAAGGTAATAACGTTGTGGAAAATAGGTTTGGTAGAACTCTGTTAGCTCGTTAGCAAGCTCATAGTTATTTTTTAATAATGCCCAACCATGATCGCCATCTTTTGCACCTGATAGGAGAATAACGCCATCACTGTACTCTCTCAGCCAATCCTTATCGATAATTGCACGGCCGTTAACATGACCTCGCATATAAGCTTTAGAGATCAGCTCAGTGATACTCTTATAACCTTGATTATTCACTGCCAGGGCAGTTACTCGGAACTGTTCACCTTCAATCAGATCGCTTTGCATCCAAAAGTCGGCACCAACAATAGGTTTTATACCTGCATTATGTGCCGCACCGTAGAATTTAACTAAACCACAAAAGTTAGTTTGGTCAGTAATAGCCAATGCAGGCATATTTAAAGCAGCGGTTTTATTCACCAGAGGTTTGATTTTAGTCAGACCATCCACCATAGAATAGTCACTATGTACTCTCAAGTGAATAAATTTTGGCTGATTTGCTGAGATAACTGTATTTTCTATCGCTGACATAGGATCTCTATTTTAACAAATGGGCTAAAAGGCGTCGCTTGTAAACGGAGACACTTTTTTCACCTATTTTGTGTTATAAATTTTGTGTTTTATTACTTCTACATGGCTTATTAAATGGGGTTCGTCTTATAATAAACCAAGTACTTTTTTAACGGGCTTGAAGCTTTTCCTATATTCAGGTGTTACCCCATGTTTTTCAATCGCTTCAAAATGTGCTTTGGTCGGATAACCTTT
>JBALXF010000209.1:0-5880 GCA_036961085.1 Psychromonas sp. | reverse complement strand
GGCACATGCCAGTAATTAAACTTCGTGAAAACGAACCATTTGACGTAGCACTTCGTCGTTTTAAACGCTCTTGCGAAAAAGCAGGTATCTTAGCTGAAACACGTAAACGTGAATACTTTGAGAAACCTACTACAGTTCGTAAACGCGCTAAAGCAGCAGCTGTTAAACGTCACTTGAAAAAACTTTCTCGTGAAAACGCACGTCGCGTTCGCCTTTACTAATATTAGCTAAAGGTAATATATGTCTTTAAAAGCAAGATTAAAAGAAGAACAAATACTCGCAATGCGAGCTAAGAATAAGATCCGTTTGGGTACTATTCGTATGTTGTCAGCTGCAATAAAGCAAATTGAAATCGATACTCGAGTTGAACTAAATGATGATGAAGTTACGGCTGTAGTCATTAAATCTGTGAAACATCGTAAAGATTCAATTAGCCAATTTGAAAAAGCGAATCGAATTGATCTTGCGGATATAGAAAAGGCAGAACTTGCGATATTGCAAGAGTTTCTACCACAAGCTTTAACCTCTGATGAAGTGAAAACTTTAATCGAGCAAGCCCTTGCTTCTTCTGGAGCAAGCGGTATGCAAGATATGGGAAAAGTGATGGGTGTACTCAAAAAAGATATTCAAGGGCGAGCTGATATGGCTGAAGTAAGTGCACTTGTAAGAGCAAGCTTAGTTAGTTCTAATCTCGTTAAGATATAAAAAGCCTCACGCTTATCCATTAAGCTTGAGGCTTTTTTGTATATAAAACAGTACTTTCTCTAACAAACCATATGAAGTGAATTAAATACATGGCTGGACGCATCCCAAGAAATTTTATCGACGATCTTATCGCACGCACGGATATTGTTGATTTTATTGATAGCCGTGTAAAATTAAAAAAGAAAGGTAAAGACTACCGAGCTTGTTGTCCATTTCATAATGGTAATAATAATTCATCTTTTTCTGTTAGCTCCGAACGCCAGTTCTACCATTGCTTCAATTGCGGAGCGAGTGGTAATGTGCTTTCTTTTGTTATGGAATATGACGGTATTGAGTTCGTTGATGCGATTGAAACACTCGCAGAGCAGTTATCAATAGAAGTACCTAGAGAAGAAACTGGTTCATCAAAATCGCAGCAAACGACTTATGTTGATAGGAAAGACCTTTATCAACTAATGGCCGATATCACTATTTTTTATCAGCAACAATTACGTACTCATAAAAATAGTAAACAGGTGATTGATTACCTAAAAGGTCGAGGTTTATCTGGAGAAACGGTTAAACACTTTAAGATAGGTTATGCACCAGATGGCTGGGATGAAGTGCGTAAACGTTTTGCTATCTCTCCAGACTTAGAGAAGCAGCTAATCGATGTCGGCATGTTAATTCCCAAAGAAAAATCGGGAAGTTACGACCGTTTTAGAGACCGTTTAATGTTCCCTATACATGATAGACGAGGCCGAGTAATTGGCTTTGGTGGTCGTGTTTTGGGCGAAGGAGAGCCTAAATATTTAAACTCTCCTGAAACGCCAATTTTTCATAAAGGCAAAGAACTTTATGGTTTATATCAAGTAAAACAGATCCATAAAGATATTAAACGCGTATTAGTTGTAGAAGGTTATATGGATGTTGTCGCTCTTGGGCAGTTTAATATCGACTACGCAGTAGCCTCATTAGGCACCAGTACCACACCCGATCATATACAGATTCTTTTCCGCCAAACTAGCGAGGTAATTTGTTGTTTTGATGGAGATAAAGCGGGTCGTACAGCAGCTTGGAGAGCACTAGAAAACTCTCTACCCTACATTCAAGATGGACGCACCTTACGCTTTATGTTCCTCGCTGATGGCGAAGATCCAGATAGCCTAGTGCAAAAAGAAGGCAAACAAGCTTTTGAAAAGCTAGTAGAGGACGCACTACCACTGTCAGATTTTCTATTTCAGCACCTGTTAGCGCAAGTTGACATGCGTGTTGCAGATAGTAAAACAAAATTGGCACAACTTGCCATTCCATTAATTAGCAAATTACCTGAGACGGTATTTAGACAAATGATGGAAGAGAGGCTAACTAAATTATTGGGTATTGAGAAAGATGGGCTGAAAAAACTATTACCAGCCTCTGAAACGAACACTAAAAAAGATAAAAAGCCTAAGGTAACACCAATGCGCTTAGCTATATCAGTGTTACTGCAGCACCCCAGTATTGCTTATGGCTTACCAGAATTTCCTGAATTAAGAGAAATAGATTTACCAGGTATGAATTTATTAAATTCTTTACTTGAAATTTGCCGTATTACACCCAATATCAATACAGGTCAGTTATTAGAACACTGGCGTGAAAAACCAGAAAGTAAACAACTCAACAAGTTGGCAATCTGGGAAAATGATGTTGAAGAAGGAAACTATGAAGCTGTTTTCTTAGATACTCTCGAAAAATTTCTAAATCTTCACCTGAAAAATAAAATAGAATATTTAAAACAAAAAGAACGAACAGGACAAACCTTAACAAAACAAGAAACAATCCAGCTCTTTCAATTATTGCAGCAACAACAGCAAAAATAATGAAACTGGAAAAGTTTACAATATGAGCGTATAATCGAGCGCTTGTATTTTTTAATATATCCCTTATTTGTAATCAATTTTGGACGGTATCTATGGCTCAAACACCTCAGTCACAGCTCAAAGAGCTAATTATCAAAGGTAAAGAAAAAGGTTTTTTAACCTACGCAGAAGTTAATGACCACCTACCACAAGATATTGTTGAATCTGAGCAAATTGAAGATATTGTTCAAATGATCGGAGATATGGGTATTAAGGTCGTAGAAACAGCACCCGATGATGATGATATGATCATCAGTGGTGACGACAGTGATACTCCCGATGAAGATGCAGTAGAAGCCGCAGCTCAAGTATTAGCAACAGTTGAATCAGAAATTGGTCGAACAACTGATCCCGTACGTATGTACATGCGTGAAATGGGAACAGTTGAACTTCTTACTCGTGAAGGCGAAATTGTTATCGCTAAACGTATTGAAGAAGGTATCAACGAAGTACAAAATGCCGTTTCAGAATACCCAGCAACAATCAGTGGTCTACTAGACAATTGGGATAGCTACGAAGCTGAAGAGATGAAATTAACTGATTTAATCAGTGGTTTTATCGATCCAAATGATGAAATAACTCAAGCAGTTAGCGCAACTCACATTGGTTCAGAACTAACAGATAGCCAGTTAGAAGATGAAGACGATGATAAAGACGATGAAGAAGAGGAAGAAGAAGGCCCTAAAGGTCCGGATCCAGAAGAAGCTGCTGAGAAATTTGCTGAACTACGCAAACTAAATCAAGTTGTAGAAGATTCAATCGTTAAAAATGGTCGTGGTCACGCTGAAACTCGCCTAGCAATTGCAGCACAAGCTGAATTTTTCCAAATGTTTAAACTGATCCCTAAACAGTTTGACCGTATGGTAAAAGCAATCAGAGCTTCAATGAACGCAGTACGTGTACAAGAACGTTTAGCATTAAAAATCTGTGTTGAACAGTGTAAAATGCCTAAAAAAGAATTCATTGCTATTTTCAAAGGCAATGAAACTAACCGCGCATGGTTAGAAGCAATTCTTGCAAATGGTACTGATTACGCTAATCGTATTAGTGAATTTGACGAAGATTTAACCCGTTGTATCCGTAAAATGTTAGCGGTTGAAGTACAAAGTGCTCTAACGATTACTAATTTAAAAGAAATCTCTCGTAATATGAGTATCGGTGAAGCAAAAGCTCGTCGTGCTAAAAAAGAGATGGTTGAAGCTAACTTACGTCTAGTTATCTCGATTGCTAAAAAATACACTAACCGCGGTTTACAATTCTTAGATTTAATCCAAGAAGGTAATATCGGTCTAATGAAAGCGGTTGATAAGTTTGAATACCGTCGTGGTTATAAGTTCTCAACTTATGCAACTTGGTGGATCCGTCAAGCAATCACTCGCTCTATCGCTGACCAAGCACGTACAATCCGTATTCCAGTACATATGATAGAAACGATTAATAAACTTAACCGTATTTCTCGTCAAATGTTGCAAGAAATGGGTCGTGAACCTCAGCCTGAAGAACTAGCTGAACGCATGATGATGCCTGAAGATAAAATTCGTAAGGTATTAAAAATTGCGAAAGAGCCAATCTCAATGGAAACACCGATTGGTGATGATGAAGATTCTCACTTAGGTGACTTTATCGAAGATACAACAATTGCACTACCGATTGATTGTGCAACAAGTGAAAGCCTGAAAAATGCAACAAATGATGTACTAGAAGGTTTAACTGCACGTGAAGCGAAAGTGTTACGTATGCGTTTTGGTATCGATATGAATACCGACCATACGTTAGAAGAAGTTGGTAAACAATTTGATGTGACACGTGAACGTATTCGTCAAATTGAAGCGAAAGCATTACGTAAATTACGTCATCCAAGTCGAAGTGAACAACTACGTAGCTTCCTTGATGAATAAACAATTTTCATCGTAATACAATAAAATCCTGCTACGGCAGGATTTTTTTTGCTTAAAAAGTGATAAATAACCAATATATACAAATGATTCGATAAAGAGCGTAGAATTAATGAGCAAACGAATCACATATGCTAGACAGGCAAAAATTAAGCTTATATAATCGCTTCACAATTTAGCTCACTAGCTTTGGTTTGAATAGCAGGTTAGAGTGCACAATAATTTGGCCCCTTAGCTCAGTTGGTTAGAGCATACGACTCATAATCGTCAGGTCCCCCGTTCAAGTCGGGGAGGGGCCACCACATTTTAGAAGCCGTAATAGATTAAATTCTGTTACGGCTTTTTTTATTCCTGTTTATATCCGGTATTTTCCCCTCCTAACTTTTCCATTTATTCATTAAGCTAAATTTTAAAAAAGTAATCCCCTGCACTAATCATTAATATTAAATCCCAGCAATATTCCATCAAATATAATTCACTATCACAATTACATATAGCTAATCATCATTGATATATCCCTTCACAAAGCTCACCAGATTCAGCCAGTAAACCACATGCTGATATTCATGCTCATATCGTTAATTCTGCCGTTAGAGAGGATTCTAGGCGGAGTGTCGTAGTAATTACGGGGTAATTTAGAATGAATATGGACTTCCCAGCTTTCACTAGACAGTTTGTAGTTCATAAATAAATAAACGGAAAAGCATTTGGGCAGAATGGCCGGAAGTAAATAACCTATTTGCTCATTCGCACTATTGGCCAAAACCAAAAGGCTTACACTGGAAAACATTTTCAAAGCAAAAGAAGAAATCTACCAGTTAGAGCAACAATATTGGCCAATGGTGGAGTTACATTTTCAAGCGCAGTTTGGAGGAATAATAAGCCACTAATTGAGCTTTTTTGTCTCCTTCGATAGACAACTTTTGGTAAAGTTGTCTGTAAATTAATACCAGCGATAAAGTCTATTCCCGATAATCAATTCAACTCAACTCAACTCAAGCAAATAAATAGCCAGATTTAAGACCGTTATCAGTGTAACTCAATATCAGGAATTTCACGCTTACCTGACTCTTTAGCTTCCTTGGTAACGGCTTCAACATGTTCCAGGTATGTAATGTATTCATTTTTACACTTTGGATCCGATTCATTCAATCCGTAATGAGCACAGTAAATTCTATAAGTAACTGGATTCGCTTGATTACGCATAACCACCTCCAAAATTAAAACTATTACCATGGTTTGAGTATGGTTATTGAAATATACCCCGTCAAGAAACATAAATAAAAAATCCAATACTAGCGAATTCAAATAATGAGCAAAGCAAAGTTAGTTGGTCTTGATATTAACAGGAATGCCACAGTTGAAATGAGCCATGAGAAATGGTTAGACTCGCTTGAATA
>JBALXF010000208.1:708-5883 GCA_036961085.1 Psychromonas sp. | reverse complement strand
CTGACACTGACACTTACACTGACACTGACACTTACACTTGCACTAATAAGCTTATTTAAGTAAACGAGCTCGTATTGTGCCTTCAATATCTTTTAGTTTTGTTAATGCAGTTTGTGCATCTTCACTATCTACGTCAATTACAACATAACCAATATTTGCATTCGTTTGTAGGTATTGCGCTAAGATATTGATATTGTTTTCGGCAAATGCCAAGTTAATTTTTGTTAAAATACCTGGTTGATTTTTATGAATATGTAATAGTCTATGCGCTTCAGTATGAAGGGGTAAAGAAACTTCAGGGAAGTTCTTAGAAGACAAGGTAGAGCCATTATCTGAATATTTCACTAGCTTACCAGCGACTTCATAACCAATGTTCTCTTGAGCTTCCTGTGTACTACCACCAACGTGTGGCGTTAAGATCACATTATCAAATTTACGTAGAGGTGATTCAAATTCCTCTTTATTTGATTTTGGCTCAATTGGGAAAACATCAACTGCTGCACCAGATAGTTTTTTACTTTCAAGTGCTTCACATAATGATGGAATATCAACGACGGTTCCACGAGCGGCATTCATAAAAATGGCGCCATCTTTCATCTGTGCGAACTGTTTGGCACCCATCATGTTTTTGGTTGAATCAAGCTCGGGAACATGCAAACTTACAATATCTGATTGAGCAAGTAACTCTTGCATAGAAGCTATTTGAGTTGCGTTACCGAGCGACAATTTATTTTCAACATCATAAAATGACACTCTAAAACCTAAGTTTTCAGCAAGAATACCAAACTGTGTACCAATATGGCCATAACCGATAATGCCTAGGTTTTTGCCACGAGCTTCATAGGAATTGGTTGCAGACTTGTCCCATTCGCCACGATGCGCTTTTGCATTACGTTCAGGTACGCCACGCAATAACAATAAAGCTTGTCCTAGTACCAATTCAGCAACACTTCGAGTGTTAGAGAAAGGGGCATTAAACACTGCAATACCTTTTGCTTGAGCTGCGTCTAAATCAACTTGGTTAGTCCCAATACAAAAACACCCGATAGCAACTAGCTTATCAGCTGCTGCTAATACTTTTTCGTTTAGGTTAGTGCGTGAACGGATACCGATGAAATGGACGTCTTTAATCTTCTCAATTAGCTCTGCTTCGCTTAAAGATGTTTTGATGCTTTCAATATTACTGTAACCGGCTTGTACAAAAGTATCTAGTGAACTTGGGTGCAAACCTTCCAATAGTAGAACTTTGATTTTATCTTTGTTGAGCGAAAACTGAGTCATTTTACTTCCTTGATCTAAATGTACGAACAATCTTAAGGGGTCCCAACAGCATTAAACAAGCTTAATAGGCTAGCGAAGCTAATACGATGGAAATTATAAATTTTGAGAAGATAAAATAGCAAAAACTGAGAGATAAGTGAAATTATGCATCACATTTATATATGATGCTTTGAAACAAGTTATTACGTTTTATGATTAGGTAGTGTGATTTTTCATAAAACGTAATAAGAACCCGCTTATTTTAGTGTTTTAACGCCTTCTGGTGTTCCTACTAGCACGACATCCGCGCCACGAGCCGCAAATAAGCCATTAGTTACAACACCAACAATTTGGTTGATATCTGATTCAGTTTTTAATGGTTCAGCAATCTGCATATTATATACGTCTAATATAATGTTGCCGTTGTCGGTAACGACACCTTGACGGTAAACAGGGTCTCCGCCTAATTTCACCAGTTCTCGAGCAACATAACTGCGTGCCATTGGAATAACTTCAACAGGTAGCGGGAATTCCCCTAAAACATCAACATTTTTAGTGTTATCAACAATACAAATGAATTTTTCAGCCACTGCTGAAACAATTTTTTCGCGAGTCAGTGCTGCACCACCACCCTTAATCATATGATTATATGGGTTGATTTCATCAGCTCCATCTACATAGATGCTTAATTCTGACACTTCATTAAGATCAAATACTTCAATTCCATAAGCTTTTAACTTGTTAGTTGAGTCTATAGAGCTAGAAACTGCACCAGATATCTCATCTTTCATTGTCGCAAGTGCATCAATAAAGTGATTAACCGTTGAGCCAGTACCTACACCAACAATGGTATTTTTTTCTACATATTCTAAGGCAGCAAATGCCGCCGATTTTTTCATTTCGTCTTGTGTCATAATTGTCAGTCCCGTTAGATAAAGCGCTCAGTAAAGTGCATGGATTATACCTTATGCCAAGCAGTTAGCCATGCGATCGCGCTTAAATTAAGATAAAAATATACCAAACTCGATAATTATCTATTCATTTATACGGGGTAAAATGAAGACTAGCTAAACACAATAAGATTTGCGTTTTTGTTATTGATTTACAATTAGAACAACTAGTTACTGCAATCAATGCCTTGCTTTCATCCATTTTTCCTGTGTATTAATAGAACATCTATACCCATGTTTCTTCAAGATGCTTTGTCAGGCACAAGCTCGGTAACCAGAGCAAGGCACAACATGAGGTAATGGTCACTCCCTTTTCGATTGTTGTAACGAAGAACTGGTTTTCGAGCTTGAGCCCCGTAGGGCAAGGCAACTTGCACCAATCTACGTTGTTATAAAATATCGACTTAGAGCGACTAGGCTTCAATTTTATGCCGAGTATCTCGGTACAATTTTCCTTGCTGACTTTGCATCTTGAAGTCTCATGGGTATTTTTAACGAAATTGGTATTACCAATAAAAGTGTTCAGAAGGAGTGATTATTTCAGGTAGTGGTACATCCCAAGCTTCTACTGGTAAATGCTCAACCTGTTGGCAGTCATGCGCCAATCCAATCGGATACGGACCGGTTTTGTCCTTAAACCATGGTGCGAGCATGCGATCGTAATATCCGCCACCCATACCAATACGGTTTCCTGAGCCATCAAAGGCAACAAGGGGGGTGAAGATAAGATCTAACTGATGCGCGGCACAACTGTGTAACTTTTCTAACTTTGGTTCAAGAATGCCATATTTATTAGCAATCATTTGTGTATCGGGAGAATATTGTAAAAATAATAGATGCCCTTTAGAAAAAGGATGCACTACGGGTAAATACACATTTTTATTATTCTTCCAACACCAGTTTATAAACGTAGAAACATCAATCTCGCCATCATGTGCCAGTGTTACTGAGATGTTTTTAGCTGTTAATACTTTTTGATTTTTTATTAAGCGCGAAAAAAGTGTTTGCGCATCTTGTTGCTGTTGCAAAGAAGAAAGTGCACGTCGGGCGGAACGAATTTGATTACGAATTTGTGTTCTAAAAAGTGCATTATCACAATTATTAGTGCTCATAAAATAAGTTTACCCATGAAAAAAGAGAAAGTAATCTTATTATAAAGGTTTATTTACGCAACAATGATATTTTAAAATTGTAAAGGTAAACCGAAAATATGATATAGAAGAATGTATAAAATAAGTATTAATATAGGGAGGTTGTAGAGTTTTTATCGTAGTTAAAGATATTGATATTTTGTCACTTATATCTCCTAAAGAAAAAGAGATATAACCCAAGGGTATCGTTTTTGACTGTTGTCCTGAACCCGAAGGTCAAGGAGGGTGTCTCAGTGTTTACCGTAGGCTTCTCGATACAAGCCGAGCATGCACAATAGCATCCAATCCAAGTCACCGGGGTAATGCTTATCGGCTCAGGGACGTAGTCAAGATTAGCGGATACCCGAGGGTTGAGATAACTTTACATCTGTTTTTTGTATTTGCAAAGCACTTTTTTATAATTATTTATATCTTGCTTGAGTGGTCATTATTCATTTTTATAATTACTGATTTAGATCTCTCTAAAGCAATTAAAACGAGTGAATATTACTGGTTTAGTTACTTTTTGAGATCACCGTATCAATTGAGTCTTGAATATCCTGAATACGGTTATTAAGCTGGTCGATATATTCTTCATTTTTAGCTTTTTCGAGGTTAAGCTCATGACAAAAATTTAAAGCCGCTAACACCATGACTTGTTCATTTCGTAAATTGCGAGATCCCGATTTTATAGTATGAAGTTTATCGTTGAACTGCTCGACACTTTTTTGCAAGGCAGACTCTTCCCCAGCAGGACAGGATATTTTGTATTGTTGGCCTAAAATAGAGATATCAATATGTGCCATAATTAACTCATAAAAAAATGTGAAGGTGAGCTTGGAATAAATGGAAGCAAGCTCTAAAAATAGAAAAAAACTACCAAACTATAGCTGTCTAACGATGAAGTTTCAAGTACTTACTAGCGATGAAGTTTCAAGTACTTACTGGCGGCAAGATCCACTGGATGATAGTATTAACAATACCTATATAAATTAAGAGTAAAGATAATGAGTAATGAGGTGTTACCAAGTTTTGAAAAAATCACACAGACCCTAGAATCGGCTGATTTATTTACCAATGCGTCAGAAACGCATGGCGTGTTATCTGGTCTTATTTGTGGTGGAGTGAAATTAGATGATCAAAGTTGGAAACCTCATTTTAATGATGTGGTTAATGAGGGCCTCGGCTTACCTAAAAATGCCCAAAAATTGGTTGAATCTATTTATGCTCAAGTTGTAAACCAGTTTACCGATGATGGCATGGGTTTTAATTTATTATTACCGAGTGATAATGTGCCGCTTGATGAGCGCGCAGAATCGATGTCGCAATGGGCACAAGGCTTTTTAGTTGGATTTGGGATGGTGCAACAGGCGCTAAATCAATCTTCTGATGAGATTCAAGAATTAATCCGGGATATTAGAGATATCTCACAAGTATCATTAGATTTTGAACAAGAAGATGAAGAGTCTGAAATTGCATTTGCTGAAATTGTTGAATATTTACGTGTAGGAGCCATGCTCTGCTTTAACACTTTCTCTAGAGACCCTAAAACTCCTATATCAAAAACCCTTCATTAAAAAGTAAGAGCTTAATTTATGACTGAGTTTAAACAGCGCAGAGAACATTTTTTTAATAAAATGATAGTTAATAGCGTGGCAGTTTTTCCCGCAGGGCAAGAACAAACCCGTAGTAAAGATACCGAGTACCCATTTCGACAAAATAGTGATTTTTATTATTTAACTGGATTTAATGAACCAGATGCATGTTTAATCCTAATTAAACATGCAGAACAATGCCAAACTATCTTATTTAATCGGAAAAAAGATAAACCAGCC
>JBALXF010000208.1:0-698 GCA_036961085.1 Psychromonas sp. | reverse complement strand
CAGCCGAAATTTGGCATGGTTACCGACTTGGTCAAGATGCCGCTATTAAAGCATTAGATATTGACTGTGCTTATGATATTGAACAGTTTGAAACACATCTTCAGGATTTGGTAAATGGTGCTACAACGCTTTATTACCCTATTTTTAGCGATCCGCAATTAGATAAAAGCATTGCTAATGTTATTAACAAATTACGTCTGCAAAAACGTAAGTCAGAATTTATCCCAACCCAGTTCATTGACAGCCAAACAGTTTTAGATGAAATGCGTCTATTTAAATCAGAAAATGAAATTGAGTTAATGTCCGAAGCCGGTGAAATTTCTGCCGCTGGGCATGTAAGGGCAATGCAAGTTTGCCATGCTGGCATGTGGGAATATCAATTAGAAGCTGAAATTAAGTATGAATATGCAAAACAAGGTGCTCCTAACGTTGCCTATAATACGATCGTAGCGGGAGGCAATAATGCTTGTATCCTGCATTACACGGAAAATGACCAGCAATTACATGACGGTGACTTAGTATTGATCGATGCGGGTGCTGAATATAAAGGCTATGCCGGTGATATAACTCGTACCTTTCCAATTAACGGTGTGTTTTCAGAGCCTCAAGCAAAACTTTATCAACTTGTATTAAACACGCAAATTAGTGCAATTAACCAAGTAAAACCGGGTGTTTCATTAGCAGAAATCAACAAAAAT
>JBALXF010000207.1:0-5903 GCA_036961085.1 Psychromonas sp. | reverse complement strand
GTGATAGAGTAGGATTCTTAAATTGTAAAAACTGGTGTAAAGCTAGCAATTTTTAATTAAATTGTTTTTCATTAATATATTTACCATTTTGAAAATGGCTAAAAAATTGATGCGTCATTGGATGATTTATTTTCTCTCCGCTTATGTCAGCTTCTAAATTTTGTTCTGCAACATAGGTGGTGTCAATTACACCATCGACTAGTACATGATACCAAGGTTCATCTTTAGGCGGTTTACTTTTAGCAACAGCGTCATACCATTCATCTGATAATTGAAAATTCGCATCGATATCAATGATCACGCCACGGTAATTAAATAACTTATGATGCACGAGTTGACCAATATAATGTTTTGTTATAGTTATTTCACTTGTGCTCAGTTTCATCATATTACTCCAGATATTAAATGAAATTACTCTGTTGCTTATTGAACTGTAGTTCAAATTATAAGTTTTTGATTACTTATAATGCCCCTTTTTGATGGCTTATAGCCCCATTTCTGATTACCTATAACGGGCCAACGCTATGATGTTTATTGTAATAAAAAACGATTAAAGACTAATTTCCGCTATACTTAATATTTATACTCATGATACTTCAAAATGCTGATTTTGCATTTCTAAGTATCATGGGTATCTACATTATTGAGAATAAAATTTGTCATTAGATACCTCTTCAGAAGTTAACTTGCCCGAAACCAGTTCCGATTTTGTTGCTAACTCTGCAATTAAAATTGCGACTTTCAACCTATTTAACTACCTTGAACCTCCTTATGCTTATTATGATTTTGAGCGAATTTATAGCGCCGAGCAATGGGCTAAAAAGCAAAAATGGATCGCTGATTATCTGCAAGAGTTGCAACCGGATGTTATTGGTTTTCAGGAAGTGTTTAGTCCTAAGTCATTAAAGCAGTTAGTAGCAACTCAAGGATATCAATATTTTCAAGTTGTTGACCAATGTGAGGTTATTGATGACTTTATCTGTCGCAGCCCGGTTGTAGCAATCGCTTCTCGATATCCGATTGTTGATATTGAAGCTGTGCAGCCAGATAAAAAATTAGCGTGTTCAATGGGTCTCAAAGGCGATTTCTCATTTAGCCGGCAGGTATTGCGAGCAACCGTACAGTTACCTCATATTGGCGATTGCGATTGTTATGTGGTGCACTTTAAATCTAAACGCTCAATGTTCGATTTTGAAAATGACAATGCACTTTCATCCGAAAAAAATATTATTGAAAAACTGAAGGCACAAGTTGCAGGTGGTTGGGGATCAACGATCCAACGAGGCTCTGAAGCGGCACTATTATTGGTTAATATGATTGCACGTCGAGAAGAAACAGGCTTGCCTATGATATTAATGGGCGATTTCAATAATACCTTAGTCGATGGGGTGTTAACCCATTTGCTGACCGATAACTTACGCTTTGTTTCTAAATTTGATAGCGATGCTTATTTACAGAAGTATTGCCTAAAAGATTCCTGGGATCTGTTTCAAGAAACTGATAATGATACCGATCATATTAAACGTAAAGCAACTCATTATTTTGGCGAAACCAGTTCGGTGTTAGATTATATTTTATTATCCAGTGAGTTTGATGCGACTTATCATGCCAGCCTCTTTGAGGTGGGTGAATACGATACTTATGATAGGCATTTAATTAATCCTATTTTTGACCGTGATGGCGAAAGTACAGACCATGGAATCGTATTAGTGACCTTAACATTACGTTCCTAAATAATAGGACTGTGTTATGTGAAAAAGCACATCACATAGGCTCAGCCTTGTTTAAATCGCCAAAACAACAGCACAAGCAACCTTGAAAGTTCAACAGACCGCAAGGATAGTAATTAATTAGCGCTATTTTTTTAATAGTAAAAATAGCTCTACTAAAGCAATTACAGTGACAGTGCCTGAAAAAAACTGCCAAAACCTCAGTGGGTGACGCTCTATTATCGGCGCTTTCTTATGCCTTTCAATTAAACCTTGATTGGGTGTAAACAGATCTGTAATAAACTCACTCATTACTTGATAACGATGCTGTGCATTTGGGTTAACGGCTTTTTTTAATACTTGATCAACCCATTCTGGAATGTCTGAACGATAGATTGTGATCGGGTGGTATTTCCATTGCACTTTTGTTGCATGTTGTAATGATGAGTTGAGTGTTTTATAAGGACGTTTTCCTGCTAATAATTCATAGGCAATGACAGCAATCGAAAACAGATCTGAAGCTGAGGTCGCTAACCCACCATTTAAGTATTCAGGGGCAATATAATCGCTGTCGCCCAAAGGAACATCACTTTGTGGGGACGGGGAGAGTTCATCTAAGCTATCTATTTGTACTGTGCCAAAATCAATGATCGTAATTTTTGCATGTGCTGAAATCATGATGTTTTCAGGCTTTAAATCTCGGTGTACCATACCTGCACGTTGTATGACGCGCACAGCTGAGACAATATTATTAATGATCTCTCTGCTGGTTTGTAAGCTGGGGTTTGGATTATCAAACATCCATTGCCTTAATGTGATCCCTTCAATGTATTCACAAATATTATATAAAAAAGGTGATGTTTCGATCTTTGGCAATATAGACATAATATTGGGATGAGATAACTTTCTACCTATCCATTGCTCTTTATAGAAACCATCAAGATAAACTAGATCTTCAGCAAAATTTAAAGAGGGCATCTTCAAAATATAGTTTTCTTGAGTGCGAGTATCTGTGGCGAGATATACATGACTTCGAGTACCCTGATGAATTACCTTTTCAATGTTAAAATAATCAATTTTATTACCGACTTCTAAGGCGGGTGGAATGGTTAGTTGGGTTAATCTTTGTTGCAACTCATCGACATTTACATTGGGTAGGCTTTCAATACAAACCAATAAACAAGTTAAGTTGTCTTTACTACCGTTGTCACCTGCATCTAATACAATCGTCTTTGCTAGCAATTCTAGGCTTTGCGTATTGGCTTGTTGTGAGTCAATTGAAGATAGATGTTCAGTGAGTTGCTTGTTGCTTAAGCAATCATGAATGCCATCAGTTGATAAAAAAAACAGGTCACCTTGGTGTATTTCACTGCATTGAAAATCAACATCTAAATGGCAATCCATACCTAATGCGCGGGTTAATACACTATGTTGGCCATAAGTAGAACGCTGATGATCGCGACTTATTTGCTTTAACCTGCCATTGCGAAAACGATAAATACGGGTATCACCAACATGGAAAAGATAGGCGCTTGTGGATTTGAATATTATTGTACTGAAAGTAGTGATTAACCCCTCATGAGGTAACCCGCTTTGATGATTATGATGGAACAACCAAGAGTTAAGTGAGTTGAGAACCTTACTGGCTGATATCTTAATGCTCCAAGTTTCTGGTGTACAATAATAGTCATTAATAAATTGGGTTACACTGGTTTGACTAGCTTGTTGTGAGTTGTTGCTACAACTGACACCATCGGCAATAGATACGACGATACCTTTGTGTTTTTTTTCGTTGTATGAAGTGGGGATTTTAGCTGCAAAGGCATCTTGATTAAGGGGACGTTTACCTGCATCAGAATAACCACCGACAGCGACTTTTAGGCTTGGGTTCTGCTTATTCTCGGCATCTTTTTGCAATTTCATTTCCCTATCATAGCCCTATGATTTTGATGGTGAATCTACTCTATATCTGGTCACTTAGGTTTTACTGTATTATTTATGCACTTTCTGCTGCTTAGTATTGTATAGATGAATGCTAATTGCTTAGCATTCATCTATTAGTATTTATCTATTGTATGTATTCATTAGCTATCAGCTATGACCTTAGTGGCTAACATCAATTAATGTCACGCTACCATCTTCATTCACTTCTGCCATTTGTCCTTTAGGCTCAGCCATAAAGGCAAGCGTAACTAAACCGATAAATGCAGTAACAGCGATCACATAGAAGAATGTTTGGTAATCTACAAATGATAAAACAGTCAGATAAACTACTGCGCCAACATTACCATAAGCGCCAGTCATACCTGCAATTTGTCCGGTCATACGACGTTTAATTAAGGGCACAGTAGCAAATACTGCACCTTCACCTGCTTGCACAAAGAATGAACATAACATCGCAGCTGCAACTGCAACCCAGAGAGTCCATTCACTGGTGATTTGTGCCATTAATAAGTAACCTAAGGCAAGACCTGCAGTGAGAATGATCAAGGTTGATTTACGACCACACTTATCTGAAATCCAGCCACCACCTGGGCGAGAGGCTAAGTTCATAAATGCATATGCTGATGCCACCATACCTGCAACAACAGGGGTTAATTCGAAGGTTTCAGAAAAGAACAGTGGCAACATAGAAACTACCGCTAATTCAGAACCGAAGGTAGCAAAATAAAGTATGTTTAACACCGCAACTTGTTTGAATTTATATTGATGAATTTCTGGAACTGGTGTTGTGAAAATAGATTTATTGACTTTCCAAACCTGTGACCATTCATATAAATAGATAGCAAATAGTGAGACATAAATAATAGTAGTAACACTGGCTGAAATCATGTTGATGTTACTTGGTGACAGTTTCCAAGCCAACAAAGCAAGTGCCGCATACATAGGTATTTTCATTAATAACAATAGGAAAAAATCGCCTTTTGAAGTGACTTCCATTGCCGTTAAATTAGCCGGTTTAAAGTAGGTCGCCCCTTTAGGTGTGTCGCTAATATTACGATAAAAAATAAACGAGAAAGCTAAGCTCATTAACCCAGTTACCGCCATCGCATAGCGCCATCCTTCATCGCCGCCAAAAAGTAAAGCGAGCGTTGGCAGGGTGAAAGCTGCTGCTGCTGATCCAAAGTTACCCCAACCGCCATAAATACCCTCTGCGGTTCCTAGTTCGTTATGTGGAAACCACTCAGACACCAAACGTATGCCGATAACAAAACCCGCTCCAATAAAGCCGAGAGCAAAACGAGCTATCGCTGCTTGTATAAATGTCTCTGAAAAAGCAAACATAAAACAAGGGATTGAACACACGGCTAATAGTGCAGAGTAAACCGCTCTTGGGCCATACTTATCGGTTAATGAACCGACAATGACGCGGGCTGGGATGGTTAAGGCAACATTAAGAATTAATAATGTTTTAATTTGCTCAGTGGTTAATCCTAACGTTTCTTTTACGGCCAATAATAGTGGTGCGAAGTTAAACCAGACCAGAAACGTAATAAAAAATGCCATCCAACTTAAGTGTAACGTTTTCATCTTTCCTGAAAAAGACAGTATATTAAATGAAGACTTATCCATAATTCTTTCCTTTAAATATTCTAATCGTGTATCTATTTGTGCCCTAACTTATAACCAAATCAGGGCATGCAAGCAATGATTAACTTGCGACTTTTAGCTGAACTTGCTCTGCTTCAATTCGCACTAAATAGGTTTTTAATACATGCTCAGGGGAGTCCAAGCAAACACCTGTTTTTAAATCAAAACGTTGTTTATATAATGGCGATGCCACATAAGCTTGACCTTCTGTTGAGCCGATGATGCCGCGCGAAATAACATTCGCTTTGGCAATGGGATCAAAGTTGTCAACTGCATATAAATTGGCATTACGTTTACAGAAAAAGATGGCGATTTGCTGATCTACAAACTGTGCACAAATACCGCTATTTTCTACCAGATCTTGGTATTCACATATGCTAAACCACTGACTCATAAACTGCTCCTTTCGTTTTTAACTAAATTTGCTAGAAATGTTTTAACTAATTTCTAATACTTTGATTGTTTGTGAGTTTCCATTTTTAGCGGGGATGCGTTGTTCACGTTCAAGTTCAAAAGCGAGGTGATTATCTTGATCATCACTATTCACAAAATGCTTGAATCGTTTCAGTTTTGCTGGATTTTGTAATGTCGTTTTCCATTCAC
>JBALXF010000206.1:0-5905 GCA_036961085.1 Psychromonas sp. | reverse complement strand
CAGTGCGCCGAGATAAATCGGTATTAGATTAGAGGTGAAATTCCTCAGTTCGGTAAGGTTAGCGAACCGCCGAAACCCCGAGTCATGGGCTTTGCATCGTAAGGTGTCGAGTTAAGCGTTGACAGGGGAAGCCATAGGCCGAGTATTGAGCTGCGAAATCATAGTTAAGAGTGCCGACCTCGTTGGGTGAAAGGGAAGGCAATACTATAAATGACAAAACCACTATTGGTATCGCTAGTCATCTATAGGCTCTTCGCAGTCATAAGACCTTGTGCATGTGGTGATGTCTTTTATGCGGAACTCGGGAGATCCAACTCGTTGTTTGCTAAGTGAACAGTTTATTGGGAAGCCGAATTGGCGTAGCCAATAAATATAACGGATTGGAAGTCAGACAAATCCATAGTAGTGAAGAAGCCTACGAACAAAATATTGATGAGAGTTAGTATGGCGGAGCGGGTGGAGCGAAGGGATTTGACAGAGAGAAAGTCATTCAACAGGAGTAAGACCATGACACAGAGCATGGAAGGATTGCGACCTTGTTTGGACCGACTAGGGGAAATGGCAAAACACAACAAAACATTGCAGTTCAATAACCTGCTTCATCACCTCAACCTAGCGATGCTTACCAAGGCGTTTTATCACCTTAATAAACGCGCGGCTCGAGGTGTTGATAATATGGGATGGTATGACTACCAAACAGATGCGAAAAGACGGTTAGCGGCATTACATCAACAGATTCAATCTGGTCGATATAAAGCTCAAGCAGTTAAACGGATCTGGATCCCTAAGGGTAATGGTGAGAAACGCCCGATAGGCGTAACAGCTATTGAAGATAAAATTGTCCAGCAAGCGGTTGTTTGGTTATTAGAGCCAATTTACGAATCATATTTTCTTGGATTCAGTTACGGATTTCGTTCCGAGCGCAATCAGCACCAAGCACTTGATGCTGTGTATATGGCGATCACGACGAAGAAAGTGAGCTGGATTTTAGATGCGGATCTAAAAGGGTTCTTTGATGCAATCGATCACGAATGGATGATCAAATTCTTAAACTTGAGAATTGCAGATAAACGTGTTCTTCGGCTCATCCAAGGTTGGCTGAGTGCAGGAGTCGTTGATGGAAATGAGAAGCATAAATCGTTTGTAGGGACACCTCAAGGTGGTGTTATTTCACCACTCTTAGCAAATATATACTTACATTATGCGTTGGATTTATGGGTACACCAATGGCGTAAACGTCATGCTCGCGGTGAAGTCTATGTTGTTCGTTACGCCGATGATTTTGTTATTGGATTACAATATCAAAGTGATGGTCATCGAATAAAAGAGGCAATACAAACGAGATTGGCAAAGTTTAAACTGAGACTTAATGAGAGTAAAACGCACCTGTTAGAATTCGGTCGTTTCGCCAAACAAAATCGGCAACAGAGAGGGCAAAGTAAACCCCAAACATTCGATTTCTTGGGTTTTACACATATTTGCTCTCAACGTAGAAACGATGGAGGATTTCAGCTAATGCGACTGTCCATTAAGAAAAGACTCAAAGCTAAACTTGCGCATATTAAAGAACAGTTAATGAAAACGCGGCATAAATCAATTTTTGAAGTTGGAAATTGGCTTAAACGCTCGTTAACAGGTTACTTTAATTACTTTGCAGTGCCTGGCAATAAATCCAGCCTTAACATAATGAGAACAGAGGTTTGTAAACTCTGGATTAAAACATTGCGCAGACGTAGCCAAAAAGGAAGCAATTTCAACTGGCAGCGAATGACAAAATTAATCAGGATATTTATCCCTCATACAAGGCTGCGACATCCCTATCCATCACAACGTTTCACCCTTTGACTCGATGTAGGAGCCGTATGCGTTAGTAGCGCACGTACGGATCTGTGCCGGAGGCCTGCTTTATTGTATTTAACAATATGATAATTCGGGGCTTTACGGCGATTATCTTTTGACGGATTTTTTGTTAAAAAAGGACAGTCATATCTTTGCTATATCTTTAAATAAGCAAAAAAGATGTTTTAACACTACTCATCTTTAAGAAAAATCATTACAAATATAGAACTTTAAAAAGATATACAGATTACATAGGGGAGAATTTCGATGGAATTTTTCTATAGGGCGTTTTTAAAACAGCAGCATTCCTTAGCTAACGGCTAATTATCAATTACCTAGGGATTAAAAGTTTTAATGAAGCATGCGGTGTAATTTATTTTGGCCCGATACCCAAGACCTACCCGTATGACTTGCAAATTGTGCTAACTCCTCCAGCGAGCCAACCGCACCGTGGTAATCTTTACCAAAATGACAAGCTAATTCTAACCAGGTCTCGCTCTCTAAACCTAAGGTACTAAGCAAACTTGGTATTTGATTTGAAATAGCGCCACGCTTATCTTCTCGAATAACACGGCCAGTCCAATCAACTAACTCTAAATAGTCGATGAAGGCATAGGGAACACCTTGTACTTGTTCGTTAGATTCGCCTGAAATAAAGCCAAATAGTGGTTTAGCTTCGAGTGGCGAGTTACTTTGTTGATCATGGCTACATGTACCATGAATACGCTCAAAAATAGATGTGAATTCAGAGGTTTCAATACTGTCTGCCATTTGTGCTCTAACTGGGTTTAAATCCACATAAGCCATGCAAGTTAACAAGGCTTGTTCATCAAGCAAAGCTTGTGACTTAAAACGCCCTTCCCAAAAGCGACCTTTGCAATTATCTTCGGCATTGGCTCTACGCGCGATAAATTCATTTAACGAGCGCATAAACCAAGAAATATCAATTAATCGATGTCGCCACTTATCAATTACTTCAAGCGCTACGCTAATTTCAGATTCACTTGTTAACTCGCCCTTACGCCAACGGGATACAATATCGGAGCCAGAATAAAGCTGATACCAACGAACGCAAATGTCCTCATCTGAACATCCCTCTGCTTCGGCTTCATTGGCATGTAAAACAAGGTGATAGTGATTAGACATAATAGAATAGGCACAGACATTAATCGCAAAAATACTACTCAGTTGGCGAATGCGATCAACCATCCATTGGCGACGATGTGAGAAACTTCAACCGCTGTATTTATCTTCGCCACACAAAAAAGCGCGGCGAACACAACGAGAAATACAGTGATAATAAGGTGTATCAACAAGTGAAATTAATGTACAGCGTGATTGTGTCATACCCACCTCTAAATGCATGTATATAAAAACACTGTTTATATAGTAGGTGTGAAATCACAATCCGTCAAAAAGGTATGGGTGTCCTTCCTTTTTTTCCAGCCTTTTTTTGTTACACCGGACTTTTTCGAAAGAACCGATAATGCATTTACGTATTCATCAACTGTTATTTCACGCACACTTACTCCTTAAAATATAACATCTCATTAGACGGAAAAATCCGTGTTCCAATAATAAACAATCCCATTCAATAATTAGATGGGAGAAAAAGACTACAATGACTTCAAGGTAGTGCTAACGAACAGCAGTTAATGTACGTTACGTCTCATGAACATTGCTGATTAATGCCTGTTGGCTTCTCAATACCTTTACACTGCTTTGTCTTTCTTTATAAAAAAAGAATCGGGGATACCCACACCTTTAAACATATAAAATCAATAAGTTAAAATCAAAGCGTTGGTGTCTAGCCTTTCTTTGCAAAATCTAACAAGGTTAGCGTTCGGATGTAGCTACCTGTTGGCCTTAATATTGAGTGTGTAGATTAATGGAATATACAGCGTGATCCGTGATCGCTAAATCATCCTTAGAACCTGCAAGAACAATATCTTGGAAAGTTGAAATATATGCTGCATCAGTCCCCCTCAGAAAACTTGATAGAAAAGCATGATCTATTCGTGAAGTCTTTGTTCCATCAATCGACATGTAACTCCAATCACCCGTTGGATTAGGAATACAATAGCTTGGTACATGATCATACTTCATATCGTCAGCACCTGCTGATGCGCGTAGGAATGGATTATAATTGGCATCACCAATAAAGCACACTGGTCTATCAGAGGCTTTCTCCATTATCAACCGAACCTGATCCCAGTATTGATTACGAAGTAATGCACTTTTATACGCAGGAGCCCTAAACCCGACAATCTCTATTAAGCTATCAGGGAATACAATATGTAAAAAATTGGTTGTGGCATGTCCATCAAGATTTGGTGGGATCAAATCTCCACATACCATCGAATGTCTACTAACAATAAAAATTTGATTGTGCTTCTTCTGATAGGGAGAAACCAATTGATATCTATAGCCCATATCGTATAAATCTTGCTTAAAAGAAGCACGAGACTCGCCATCAACATACTCATTCAAGATTATTGTATCGGGTTGATAATCCCGAAAAAATTTGATTATAGAAGTGGGGATAGATTTCTCACATGTTCTATGGTTTAAATTCCAAGAGATGGTTTTCATGTTTTTATATTACCCTACGAATGGTTATGGACTCCCCTCACAAATGACGTTGTTGTTTCATATTGAAAGTGTTAGCTATTCAATAATAAAGGATAGCCCATATGACCTTAATTAAAGTACTTGCATTGAATTAGCCAAATCAGTTTTTAGTATTACTGCTGTCTGAACACATAGCAAGTGGCAATATAAAAAACTATCAAAAGAACCGAACTATTAGCTGAATGCAAAACGAGGGAGGACAGCCATATCTTTAACTAAGCAAAAAAGCTGCCCACGTTTAACTTGGAAGTGGGAAATCACAATCCGTCAAAAAGGTATGGGTGTCCAGCCTTATTAATGCAACGTAGACAGAGTTTTTAATTACTTGGCGGATATAAGTCCAAACAAACAACATTTGGAATAGTAATATAGGAAGTACATCCATAAAACGAGCCCACGGTGTAGCAAAAGAGTGAAACAACATACTGCCAATACCGATTACAAATAATAGATAGATGAGATTACTGATATTTTTATTTGGCGATGATGACAGTTTTGATAACAGTAATGCAGCTAATAAAAAAGCTATATTGGTTAATAGATTGATTGGTTCAGCCAGCAGCTCTGGGCCCAGTCGTTCGCAATAAATGTTTAGATTATTCATGTACAACTTCTCCCGTGACATTATTGAGTCGTTTTATCTATTTCATCTAAAATTAACTATGGACCTTTCTTTATTTTTACACCATGGGGTTAGGCTTAGCCCCCCCCTAAGCATCATGGTATGGACGGAATGTATGAGACGACAAACTTATGATGTAATGGACCTGAAAGCGTTGCGCTGTTTTTATGTGATGGCGCAGCGCGAGAGTGTTTCTCTGGCTAGTATTGAATTGGGAATTTCGGAAGCGGCTGAAGTTTGAACTGATTAACAAAGCCGTTGATGATTACAGCTTAAAGCCCATCAATGGAGGCTCAACCTCTATTCCTTATAACATCACTTGCCAAGGTTGCACTACGGGCAGCCAGTTAGTTGAAAATGGCAAAGTGGTCGCCGATGGAAAAGCGGAAATCTACTCACTGGGCTCTACTTTGATCCCTTTTACACTCGGTATGGGTTACGACAATATTTCTGTCAAAGATGTTGAAGAAAAAAGCTATGCCGACCATTTTACTATTATGTTTGAGGTGAGCTTATGAGCCGAATTTATTTGTTCATCTTTTTATTATTAAGCGCTAACACTAGTTTTGCAGAGTCTTTTAATGATGATGGTGGCTGGTACCTAGGCGGAAGATTAGGCGCAACAGTATTAGATATTGAGCAAGCGAAGCAAACAACTGATAAAGATCCTTCTACTGCAAGCATGGGCGTTGTGGCGGGTTATAACTTCAATCATTTTTTATCCGTTGAATCTGACTTAAGCAGCTTTGGTAAATTTTAACAGGGGGCTGAGCCTGAGAAACTGATCGCTTTTTCAACTTATCTAATGGGCCG
>JBALXF010000205.1:0-5906 GCA_036961085.1 Psychromonas sp. | reverse complement strand
GCCCAAAGAATGATATTTTATTAGCTTGCGTTAATACATCAACTGCGCGATTGATCAATGTCGTATGCAAAGTATTTTTTGCAATTTCTAAAGAGGCCATCGTCGATTCAAATATTTTTGACGTGTAGGCATCGGGTCCATCGTCTTCATTCACATTGCGGTTAACGTAGGGAGTACCATTACCTAAGTTCTGTGCTAAACGTAATTTAAAGTCTGGAAAACCTTTAGTATTTAGGCGTCGACAAAAACGGTTTACGGTTGGCTCACTAACGCCAGCCATCTTTGCAAGTGTTGCGATGCTTGAGTGAATAGCAACTTTGGGAGATGCAATGATAACCTCTGCTACTTTTCTTTCAGATTTACTGAAGGTATCAAGATTTTTTTGAATTAACTCTAAAGTTTTCATACTGATCCACGTGTTTTAATGGTTGTTAAGGTAGACTGAGAGAATTATTGATATACCATCTGCTTAATAGTTATAATTTTTAAGTCATTTTTTCATGATCTTGAAAATGGTATTTCTAAACTGAAAGAAAATCACATAATTTATTATTAATATGACGTTATTATAAGCGTTATTCATATTAGATGTTATTTAATTACACATTAAAGTTGTTGTAGATCAACATTAAGTATTTATATTACAAACAATGATCTACTCAATATTAAGACATTCAAAAAATTCGATAATTTTAAAATTTCTAGGAGAAAGAGTATGTTGGCAGTAGTTGCTGATGTTGGTGGTACAAATATTCGTTTATCAGTATGTGATTTAGAAACAGGGGTTCTAGATAACTTACAAGAATTTGCATGCGCAGAATTCACCTCACTTGAAACTGCATTGGTTGAATACTTTGCAAGCTTGCAGTCTCTTGGAACGGTTAAGCATTTATGTATCGGTATTGCATGTCCTGTTGAAGATGATCTTGTCACTATGACAAATTTAAGTTGGCAGTTTTCAAAGCAAGCACTGAAAAATAGCCTGCAACTTGATTCATTGTATTTAATTAATGATTACACCGCTATTTCACTGGCATTACCATTTATTGATGATCAAGATAAAATCAAAATTGGTGGTGGCACAGCGAAAAAAGATGGCGTTACAGCTGTGTTTGGCCCAGGTACAGGTCTTGGTGTATCACATATAGTGAAAGCGGCTAATAAATGGATTAGTCTTGATGGTGAAGGTGGGCATGCCAGCTTCACTGTTAATACACGTGAGCAAGCTGATGTTCTGTTTACCCTTCAGGAAAAATTTGGTCATGTTTCAGCTGAGCGTATCTTATCTGGCCAAGGGATCGTTAATGTCTATGAAAGCCTTTGTAAGTTAGCGGGTATAGAAGCAACATTCTCAGAGCCTAAACAGGTATCTTTAGCAGGGCTAGACGGAAGTTGTGCAATATCGCGTAAAAGTTTAGATATATTCTGCCAAGTAATGGGCGGCTTTGCCGGAAACTTAGGTTTAAATCTAGCTTGTACTGGTGGCGTTTATATTGCTGGTGGCATTGTGCCACGTTTTGTTGATTTCTTTCAGGCAAGTGAGTTCAGAAGTTATTTTGAAGAGAAGGGCCGATTTAAAGGGTATTTGTCTACAATTCCAACGTTTTTGATCATGCATGATAATCCAGGTCTATTAGGCGCAAGTGTTTATCTGCGCCAAGAGCTAGAAACTCTTAAATAATTACCATTAGTAGTTGATTTTATAAGGGGAGTTCATTATTATGCGCTCCGCTTCAGCAATAAAATTAAAGCAACTGGTGACGTGTCCGAGTGGCTGAAGGAGCACGCCTGGAAAGTGTGTAAGGGGCAACCCTTCGAGAGTTCGAATCTCTCCGTCACCGCCATATTCAGTACCGACAAGGTACAATAAGAGCCCGTAATACCTTATAATTAAAGGTTTGCGGGTTTTTTTATGTCCAGAACTATCCCATCTTATTTTTTGTAAAAAGGTATGCCCAACGTTAAAGCCATAACGGGTTGGACGGTTTGAATAAAGCTGAGCCATAGATCTGTTAAGTTGCAGAAAGATCTGCAAAGAACTGGATTAACCTTGGCACTAAATAATTACAGAGGCTTATAAAGCCAAGAGCCGTAGCCATACAAAATTGCATGACTACACTGCTTACTCCCCAATAATAAAAAAGGCAGATGGGTGACTGGTGCATATTGACACCAACATTGTGATTTTTAGGTGTGTGTTAATAAGCAGCAAATTAGCGGTTCATGTATGGCTAATACTTGGTTAAAAAACCAAGGAAATTTACACATCAGCTTGACCAGAACATACTAATTGGGTGACCCTCGGCTCTCTCAATGGGCCAGAGCCTGCAGAGTATCTGCAATCAAATATCGATTACCAACATTACATCGATAAACAATTAAAGCCAATTGCAGATGCTATATTACCTTTCTTAGAGGAAAACGCTGATTTTGAAACGCTGACCTCTGAGCAAATGCCACTATTTTAATAAATAGTGATAAATTAATTAAGAATGAAAAATAAAGTGCTTACTGTCAAAGCTCCCATTGTATAATTAAATAACTGCTTACGTTTTTTAGTTGTGAGCAATTGTGCAATTGAAACGCCGAGATAAGTCCATAAACTAATTGCGATGAACCCCATAATCGCAAAGCAAACCATTATCCAGACACCAGACTCAAAGTAATGCTCTCCCGCGATGGTAAAACTACTAATGCTACCAATCGCCATTGCCCAGGCTTTAGGGTTAACAAATTGAAACAATGATGCACCAATGAGTGTCATTGGTTTGGTTTTTCTGCTGCTATTGCTCAGTGCATTTTCTTCGGTAGACGCCGTAGTTATTTTCCATGCAAGCCAAAATAGATAAAGGCTGCCGACAATTTTTAACACATCATAGAGTGCAGGGAGGCGTTCAAAAATCAATCCTAAGCCTAATAAAATTGAGGCAAGCAGACTAGCAACACCAATCAAAATACCAAAAATATGTGGCAGAGTTTTTTGATAACCAAACTGTGCGCCTGATGCTAATAACATTATATTATTCGGCCCTGGTGTTACAGACATAACAAATGCAAATAATGAAATAGCTAATAATAATGAAATATCCATATTCATCTCCCGAATTAATATTTGTTTTTTGACGAAAAAAGCAAGCTAAATAGTGAGTTCTTCTTCATTTCTAAGGCAATATCTTCAGAGGTGAGTGCCACATCTTTAAGTAAGTACTCAGGTAAGGTAAGTAACTGTTGGCGAGTTTTATACTGATTGATTGACTTGTTGATTGTAGTTAAAATTTTCATGTTCACTCCTTAAAGTCCCTGTATGGAAAACACATTGTAAAGAAGTATATTTTTAGATACAGATTCAATTAGTTTTATTTTTACAATACAGTTTGGTGGTTTATGCTTTGTATTGTGATTTTTTGTGTTATCTGTATGGTTATTTTTAGTGGTTTTTACGTAAACTGACTTTATTGCTGTTTTACAGAGACAAAGCAAAAGGCAGAAATATGAAGTTATATGACAAAGTAGCAAATGCGGTGCGCAGTGATATAGAGGCGGGGTTGTTTGCAGTTGGTGATAAGTTGCCTTCAATTCGCCAGTTGGTTAGGGAGTATAAAGTCAGCATCTCAACCGTGCAGCAAGCCTATCATCAGTTAGAGATGGAAAGCTTGATTGAAGCGCGACCAAAGTCGGGTTATTTTGTGGCACATGGCACCAGTTTACCTGTCTTGCCAGAAACCTCTCGCCCTGCACAACGGCCTATTGAAGTTTCACAGTGGCAAGAAGTATTAGAAGTGCTACTCACTAAAGAGGGGGTTGATGCGGTTCAGTTGCAACATGCCATGCCAAATATGACTGAGCCTACTATAAAACCCTTACTCAAAAAAATGACCGAACTAACACGCCATCAAGTTGCATTAAGTTTGCCCTATGGTGATATTAAAGGTTCGCTGTTATTACGAGAGCAAATTGCCAAATTAGTCACGACTTCGGGTTGTTCGTTGCATCCTGACGATCTGGTTATCACCTCTGGGTGCCAAGAAGCCTTATCGGTCTGTCTTCGAGCGCTCACAAAACCGGGTGATATTATTGCGGTTGAATCACCGAGTTTTTATGGCTCGATGCAGGCAATTAATGCTGCTAATTTGAAAGCGATAGAAATACCCACTAATTCAGAAACAGGTTTGAGTATTGAAGCTTTAGAGCTAGCGCTTGAGCAGTGGCCCATTAAAGTAATATTGGTGACACCTACTTGTAACAACCCAATGGGATATACCATGCCTGAAACGGCAAAAAAACGCCTTTATCAGCTTGCGCAAAGCTACGACATTAGTATTATCGAAGATGATATTTATGGTGATATTAGCTTTAAATCTCCGCGCCCTAAAACTATAAAATCCTTTGATGAAGATGGACGCGTTTTGCTCTGTAGTTCATTTTCTAAAACTGTTGCACCGGGAATGCGTGTTGGCTGGATTGCACCAGGGCGTTATCGTGATAAAGTGACACACATTAAGTATGTAAGCAGCTCAATGTGCCCAACACTACCCCAACTTGCGATTGCTGACTTTATTCAAACCGGTGGTTATGCTCGGCATACGCGTCGTGTTCGATTGTTATATAAACAGAGTCGTGATCACTTAATTAAATGTTTAAATCGATATTTTCCTGAAGATACACGCATTAGCTTTCCGCAGGGCGGTTATATATTGTGGGTTGAGCTAAACAAAGACTATGATGCAGTTCAACTTGCCGCTCAATGTAAGCAATCCGATGTCCGTATTGCCCCCGGAACACTATTTTCTGCGACTGGTAAATATCGTAATTGTATGCGCCTTAATTTTAGTGAACAAACTGAAGTCGAGCGTGAGCAGGGCATTCGTGAGTTAGCGTACTATCTGAACCTACAAGTAAATTTTAATAAATAGAGAATCTGTTATGACTATGGCTACCACCCGCTGCCCACATTGCAAATCAATGAATCGTTTGCCGATTGCACGTGTTGATGCCACTCCAACCTGTGGACGTTGCAAAATGCCATTATTACAGGGTAAACCGATTGAAGGCACTGCTGTCAATTTCAATGCGCTGCTAAATGGTGAATTACCGATGGTGGTAGATTTTTGGGCACCTTGGTGATTAATAACTTTGCACGATGTCGATTATTAAATAGCAAAGAAAAAACAGTTTAACCTTGATTTACAAGGAGTGACCATATATGTCCAGTATCTTTTTCAGTATCTTTTTGTAGCAATCTTGCCCTCGCTAAACTTAGCCAGCATAGGCAGAGCTCACCGGTTTACACCCAATGGTGGTTACTTGCGGGAGCGCTGCTTCTGGGTGGTGGGCCTATCCGAGATATGGGTAGGAACTCAAATTGGAGTTGCAATCACCCCTAGAATCGCCTGCAACTAAATCACCCTATACTATAAAGCCAAACCTGAGCTATCGCTTCTTGTCAGAGCCCTTCTCCTGTTTCTTTTGAGAGTGAGGCACCACTACCGCAACCACATTCTCCGCCCCATCGTTGACTTTATAAGTGATCGTATAGATCCGGCCACTGCCGCGCCCCGAGCGCTCCGCACGCAAGAGCAACGAGCCGTTGTCAAGGATCACGATATCGTCGGTCGTGTTACCGACCCCCTTGCCATTGTCCGGTTCATTGGAGGTGACTGAGATCAGGCTGACTTCACCGGCAGATGCCGTCACCTCAACGTCCACATAACGGTGATTGGGCGGCCACAGCAATTGCGGACTGACCGATACTATAACCGGTGTTGCCACCGTGGCCGGTTCGCTCCAGGGTTCTGGGGTGCCATCGGCAGTTGCGCGCACCAAAAACCAAACCTGTGCTGCATCTGGCAGCCCTGAGACAGCGCCATTGGTACACGGAGCACCACTACGGCAATCGGTGAAATTCG
>JBALXF010000204.1:0-5916 GCA_036961085.1 Psychromonas sp. | reverse complement strand
GTTATGATTAATGGCACAATCATAGGAGAAAGTAATAATGCCATGATTGAACGTTGTAATGGCATATCTGAGTTGCTTAAGCCAATCGCCGCTAATGTCCCTAATGAAGTGGCTATCAAGGTAGCAAAAATTCCAATGATAAAACTATTTTTAATTGCCAGTAGCCATTTATCATCAGATAAAATTTGTTCATACCATTTCAATGAAAAAGCAGAAGGCTCTAATGCAAGCATCCCTTCAGTAAAACTGAAAAAAGGCTCTGCATTAAAAGATAATGGAATAATAACCAAAATTGGGATCATTAAAAATGCTAATACGAGATACGCAGTAACAGAGAGTAAAATTGAGCCCAACTTTTGTGTCGGCGTATAATAGCTAGGGAAACGTTTCATTTTATTAGCCTAATTTAATATTATTCACGCCCACTGCACGATCATAGATCCAATACAGAAGCAGGATAAGAAAAAGTAAAATGCTACCAAGCGCGGCAGCCAGTTCCCAGTTGTTTGATGATTGCATATGGAAGGCGATAATATTACTGATCATTTGGCCGTCAGTCCCACCTACCAGAGCCGGCGTTATGTAATAACCAATTGAGATAATAAACACTAATAATGCACCTGCACTTAACCCCGGTAAGGTCATTGGAAAGTATATCTTAAGGAATGCTGGCATCGGCTTAGAGCCCAGTGATAGCGCTGCCCTATAATAGCTAGGATCAATATTCTTCATCACACTATATAAAGGTAAGATCATGAAAGGCAATAAAATATGTGTCATCGCAATAACGGTAGAAAATTCGGTATAAAGTAGTTCAAGTGGACTGTTGATAAGTCCGATACTTTGTAGTGTTGCATTAACCACACCATTTGTTTGCAGTAATGCTATCCATGAGGTTGTACGTACTAATAGTGATGTCCAGAAAGGTAATAAAACAAAAACCAGTAACATATTGGCTTTTTTAGTTGATATATGGGTTAAATAATAAGATAGAGGAAAAGCAATAACTGCCGTTAATAAGGTAATAAATAAAGCAATACGCAAGCTTTTCCAATACAGTTTTAAATAAATTTGGGTGCTTCTTTGTTCGATTTCTCCTTGCTGATTTCTCGATAAATCAACAGATGTAAGGTAATAGCGATCGGTAAATACTTGTCCCGATTGTTTTATTGCTCTCCATAATTCCGGTTTAAGCCATTTTTTATGACTTTCTAGCAGTTGCTGTCCCTGTCCATCAATAACCTCTGTTTCTGATAGTCTTTTTAATTTTCTTGCAGTCGATTTGATAAGGCTCGATGAGCCAGGGTAACTACGGTTTATCTCTTCCGCTAGTTTCCCTGATTTTCGTGTTTTTGCTAAACTTTGTAATTCTTGAGTAAATACAGTTAATGCTTCATCAGTTGGCAATTCGCCCTGTGTTTCATCCCATTTATCTAAATGCTGTAATGATAGGGGAATCAATTGTGCTACCGTTGGGTGGTAGACACTGCGATAAAGCATGGTTGCAATAGGAGCTAAAAATGCCAGAGTAACAAAACATAGAAGCGGTACAGTAAACGCAAATAAAGCGATTTTTTTGCGCCTTAATTGTCGTTGACTATGCGCTATTTCTTCAATGGTTAAAAAATCTGACATTCCTGTCTCCTATTGCGATCGAATTACTGTAGTAACCACTCATTAAATTTTTCACCTAATGATTCACCGTAATCTGCCCAGAATAGACCGGATGCTTTAACACCTTCATCTAAATGTGACGATGGTAGTTTAGGGATAACATCTGGATCTACATATTGGTAAGAAGATTGGCGAGTAGGCCCATATGCAATTTCAGGCATGCCACTTAGTGGTTTTGAACCTGTAGCAAAACGAACAAATTCCTGTGCTGTTTTTAACTTTTTAGTGCCTTTAACAATCGCCCAAACATCTAAATCGTAAATATGACCATCCCATACCATTTCAAAAGGTTTATTTTCATTTTGAATTGCATCAAAGATACGTCCATTAGCTGATTGAACCATTACTGCACCACCATCATTTAATAATTGTGGCGCTTGTGACCAACTATCAAACCACACAATGTCATCTTTAATGGTGTCTAGTTTTTTCAGTGCACGTTGTTGACCTTCTTCTGTTTCTAAAAGCGCATAAATGTCTTCTTTTGCAACGCCATCAGCTAATAATGCCCATTCCATATTAACTTGAGGACGTTTACGTAGTGCACGTTTACCAGGGAATTTTTTAGTATCAAATAAGTCTGCGATTGTTTGTGGTTGACCGCCTTTTATTGTTTTACTGTTATAGGCGTATAACACAGTCCAAACGATATTACCGACACCACATTCATTTGCCAGAGCTTCTTTACTAAAGTCTTTAGCAGCAGGAGTACCATCGTCGCCATCTGGTAGGGTTTCCATTGGGAACACTTCTAGCAGACCTTCAGAACATGCGCGTTCAAGGTCAATTACTTCGATATCAACAACATCCCAAAGTATGTTGCCACTTTCGACTTGAGCTTTTAGTTCAGCGATACCGCCTGAATAGTTTTCAAATAATACCTTGTTGCCCGTTTCAGCCATGAAAGGGTCAAGCATATGTTTTTGTTGAGCGGCACCGTAGGCACCACCAAATGAAACTGCGGTTATTTGTTCAGCCGCATTAACAGGTAAGGTTATGGCTGCAGTTAGCAGCATCGCAGAACGTAATAGATTCTTCATAGACTTTCATCCTTGTTAATTACTATTGTGTTGAAGGTATATCTAATGCTAATCCATCTTCAATGGACCAGGTTAGACAGGTCATATCACCCTTGCTAAAAGTAGGGGCTTGATGATCGTTGAGTAGCTTAACCATAATTTCAGTATTATCTTTAAGCTTAAAAAAATAACGGATGAAATCACCCACATATAATTGAGTAATAAATTGAGCATCTAGTTGATTGGCAAGTTTTTCATCTTGTGATGCAAAAAATATATTTTCAGGACGAATGGCGAGAATACATTTAGCATCAATGTCTGGGCAATTAGCCATTTTAGCTTTGATCGTGATGCCGTTTTGTATTTGTAATTCAACATGCTCTGGGTATTTTGCTATTACTGTGGCAGGTAGGTGATTGTTCTCACCAATAAAGTCGGCAACAAAAGCATTATCTGGACGTTCATAAAGTGTATCTGGACTTGCACATTGTTGAACCACACCATCATTAAAAACTGCAATTCTATCAGACATGGTAAGTGCTTCAGTTTGGTCATGGGTTACATAAATAGCAGTAAAACCCAATTTTTCATGTAAGCGTTTTATTTCAAACTGCATTTGTTCGCGTAAATTTTTATCTAATGCACCCAATGGTTCATCCATTAATACAATCGATGGCTCAAAAATTAAGGAGCGGGCTAAAGCGACACGTTGTCGTTGACCTCCCGAGAGGTGGGCGGGATATCGTTTACCAAAAACTTCTAATTCAACTAATTCTAACGACTCCGCGACTCGTCTGTTTACCTCTGACTCAGGTAGTTTTCTAACCCTAAGTGGGTATGCAAGGTTCTCTTCGACAGTCAAATGTGGAAACAAAGCATAGTGTTGAAAAACCATGCCAATATTTCGGTCGTAGGGTGCTACGTGGGTGATGGGTTTTTTATTAACAAGAATTTCGCCGCTAGTGACTTCTTCAAAACCAGCTAGCATCATCAAACAAGTTGTTTTACCTGAGCCAGAAGGGCCAAGCAAGGTTACAAATTCACCTTTTCTGATGTCTAAACTAAAATCTTTTACCACTAATGAACGCTGATCATAGCTCTTTTTAACATTCTTAAATTGCACATACTGTAAATCTTGTGTCATCCATTGCACCCACAATAATAAAACTAAAAAGAATCAACCTCGGTAAGCTATTAAAAGTAGATGGTTTTTTGTACTGTTGCAAGTCAGCGAAAATAATACTTTGGTGGTGAAGGGAATTTTGGCTAGTTCTTATGCCTGTATATAAATAACACAATTCTGCCTCTATATAGCCTTAGCGTATGTACTAAAGGGGCTCAGCGTATCTAGGGAAAAATAAAAAAGAGAATCATATTTATGGTTAGTAGGAAAGATTGCTACTTTTTTTTATTTACAAACATCAACGGCCAAGTTGTCATCCATATAAAGAATGCGTATATGCGTTTTATCGGATCTTGAGTATTTGTCCAAAGCGGTTTTTGATGCATAGGTTTTGCATTAAAATTAAGTGCATATATAAGACCAATAATTAAGTATGCGATACAAAAATAAATAAAAAAGTTCATGTTAATCCTCGATAATTGACTACTAATAAGTTTACTATTTTATAGGTAGATACTGCTAGTTAGTTTTCATTAAATGATTAACACCTAAGACTTTAGTGATTGCAGAACTAAAAATAAGTCAGTTAGTAATTAACGGAAAAATTTATTAAGCGGTGGTTAATATTGATAACATCCGACATCTTAATACTGCTTTAAGTTAACTTATTTAGGAAGGGCAAAAAGCCAACATTCTGATTGGAATTGGATGTCCTATGACGCATAACCTATTTAAAACTCTAACTCAATAAACGTAGTTTCGTTACTATATATTCTCACTATAGATTCTTGCTATATATAAAAAGTGGCTTAGAAACTTGCCTTTTTGAATATCTTGTTAATTCATTGATAGGTGGCTCATGGGAAAAATACTTATTTTATTAATACTGTTTAGCCCGTTGAGCTACGCACAGAATAATGGAATAGATTTTGTTAGTTTTACTATCGAAAATGACATCATTTTTTCGGAAGATGGTGGTTATAGCAACGGCTTTATTGGTTCATGGGGATACAAGGATTTAACTGAATTAGACAATACCAATTTACCTAATTGGCTCGCCTATTTGGCCGATAAAAGTTATTTAACTTCAATGCCAGATAAAACATACGCTATCTCTTATAGCGTTGGGCAATTCATACAAACAGCAACCGATATCACATTAAGTGAATTAGTCGAAGAAGATGCTCCCTATGCGGGTTTACTTGCATGGGAAGGGCAGATAAATGCATTTGATCAGGATGTAAGTGATGAACTAGGCCTGATCTTAGGCGTTGTTGGGCCGGCTTCTGGTGCTGAGCAGCTACAAAAGGCAATTCATTCATTGACGGACTCTGATACTCCCAATGGTTGGGGACATCAACTAGATAATGAATTAGTTTTCCGAGTACAGGCTAAGCGAACTTGGCGCTTGTTTGATCTGGCATTACCTCTTAAGGAAACTGAGTTTGATATTATTGGTGGTGTGAGTGGTGGAGTGGGAAATTTACGCAGTGATCTTGGTACTGGGCTTAATTTTCGCTGGGGGCAGCAGTTAAGCAAAAGCTTTGCTAGTGCTTCGGCTATGCCGATTGAAAAGTTTAGTACACTCAATAATACTTCTGATGGATGGTATGTTTTCGCCAATATATCAGCTTCTTATGTTGCCAATGATATTTTTATGGATGGTAATACATTTAAAGATAGTCACAGTGTCGAATTAATACATGACCAATATGCATTTTCAACAGGCGCTATTCTAAACATTTCGAATTGGAGTTTTTTAGTTAGTATGGTGCGAATAAGTGATGAATATGAGACGCAAACAGAGCCAACTCGCTTTGGCTCTTTTACCGTTAGTTATAATTATTAATGTTTAAATATTAGGTGGTTATCATTATATTTCCTCTAAAAATAGCTTATTAATTCGAACCGCTTCAATTAAATTTTAGAGAGTGAAATGAAAATCTTAGTGATTATATTAATACTCTTTTCTTCCATTATTTTTGCAAAAGATAATGACTTAGCCTTCATTGGTTTCACCTATGAAAATGATGTTTTTGTTGGTGATGATGGCGGGTATAGTAATGGTCTATTTGTGTCTTGGGGCTATCATGACATGCC
>JBALXF010000203.1:0-5926 GCA_036961085.1 Psychromonas sp. | reverse complement strand
CCAGTTTAGTGTAGGCATTGACTGCAATGTCATTGCCTTCTAAAACTTCTAAGGTAATTTTACAGCAGTCTTGTTCTGTTGCGATCTCTTCTATTTTAGAAAACAGTAAGTGAGTTAAGCCGTTACCTCGGAAATCTTTGTGTACCACAACGTCATGAATATTAAACAGTGGCTTGCAGGCAAAAGTTGAAAAACCTTCAATAGCAGTCAGTAGGGCAGCTGGCTGCTTATCTTTAAATATTAATACGCAGTAAATATCGTTACGCTTCAATATAGCCTCGACTAAATTGTCTTTGGCAAACTGTGAAATATCCTCACCTCCCCCCATAGGATCAAGAGCGTAATGAGACATTAATGCTAGGTAAGCCTGTGCATGTTCAGGGTTTGATAAATCCGCTTGAATAATATTAAACATTTTGCATCCTTTAAAATAAATAATAATTTTATCAATAGTATACCGAAGCCCTTAATAGAGCTATTTGCTTTCGTGATTGGTTATTATCAGTACGGTTGATGGGCTCAATTAAATATTATTGGTTGTCTATAAAAAATACTGTAGACTTCTAGAAGTCTAAATGGATAATTATTTTAATATGGAGTTTTGTTATGCCTATTCGTATTCCAGATGATCTACCCGCCGCTGGTATTTTAAAATCAGAAAATATATTTACTATGTCTGAGTCGCGCGCGAGCCACCAAAGTATTCGTCCATTGCGTGTGCTAATTCTTAATCTAATGCCTAAAAAAATAGAAACTGAAACACAGTTAATGCGGTTGCTTTCAAATACACCATTACAAGTTGATGTTGAACTATTACGCGTAGATGCACGTGCATCTCGCAATACACCGCAGATGCATCTAGATAAGTTCTATGGAGACTTTGAACGTGTAAAAGACCAAAAATGGGATGGTTTTATTATAACGGGAGCACCTTTAGGTAAGATTCCATTTGAAGATGTGTATTACTGGGATAAATTCACCGAAATTGTTGAGTGGTCAAGACACAACGTGACTTCTACCTTATTTTTGTGTTGGGCTGCGCAGGCTGCGTTAACTTATCTTTATGGTCTTGAGAAACAGACTCGTGATGACAAGCTTTCAGGTATTTATTTACACCGGACTTATAACCACCATCATCCATTGGTTCGAGGATTCGATGATGAATTCTGGGCTCCATTATCGCGTTTTGCTGAATTTAGTTCAGAAGTAGTGGGTGAAAATAGTGATCTTACTATTTTTGCTGATGCACCAGATGCTGGTATATATTTAGCTGCGAGTCCTGATTGTCGCCAAGTATTTATAACCGGCCACCCAGAATATGATGCTAATACATTAAATAATGAGTACCTACGTGATTTAGATGAAGGGTTATCTCCTATCCAACCGGTCAATTATTATCCTAATGATGATGAGAATGAAATGCCACGTGCCATCTGGCGTAGCCATGGAAACTTGTTATATAGCAATTGGTTAAACTATTGTGTTTATCAAGTAACACCTTATGATCTTTCTGAACTGAAATAATTAAATTGAAGCGGATCAATTTTTTTGCATAAATTAACAGTTTAAATTACTTTTCAGCTGGCATTACGTTTATTCACTTCTACAATTATATGTAAGAAGCGAGAAAGTGTTCAGGGATATTCTAAGTAGCAAGATGTACCAAGTAGTAAGATGTTTCAACAACAAGTAGCAAGATGTTTCAAGTAGCAAGATGTTTCAAGTAGTAAGATGTTTCAAGTAGTAAGATGTTTCAAGTAGTAAGATGTTTCAAGTAGTAAGATGTTTCAAGTAAGAAGTATTACCAAGTAAGAAGATGTATGTAGTCGTAGATGTAATAAGCAAGTAGTAATGATTATCCGTAGTATGAATAAGAATAAATACACTAAGGGAGATATTGTTTCTCGTTATCAGTATTTGCTAGGATTGAATCTTTAATTGGAACTGCAATATGCAGTTCATTTGCCTAAATAGGCGCTAGGATGAATTCTTTAATTTTTTTATAAAATTAGATACTGGTTTTGCACGATTCACTAACATGGGGGGCTAAGGTATTAATACTTCATATCAGTTTTTCAAGAGTGATAATAAAAATTAGGAGATTGCTTTTTATAAGCAACTCATCTGCCAAATTGGCACTTACTATTGTCACTTTTTTGTAACATGATAGCTGATCATAAATAAAGTGATTATTTATTATTAAGTCTTAAGTTTTATGTTTGGGTTTAATTTACACTTTTATTAGTAAACTATTTTTGTTTTTAAGTTTACCGAGTGTAGGAGTTTGCAGCTTATGAAAGGCAAGCCCAATTAACAAATAAGTAATTGATAGTGTTTATTATGATGGCATTGACAATGTTCTTTTAAAATAAAGCGAGCTGTATCTAGCTCGCTTTTTTTATACTTAAATTTCACATCTTTTTGCCTTTATCTGCTCTCTTGTTATTCCTCTTATTACAACCCTCAATTTATTCATTATATGCCCGCAAATATTTCAATCTTCTAGTGTCTTTCGTTTTCAATTACCTGTTATTTTTATGTTAAGATTTAGGCAAATATATTTTAATTAAAAATAGCAGGGAGCTATATGTCAGTCATTGATCGCAGTGCACTTATAAAAGCGCAATTAGAAAAGCACATCCTGCTTATTGATGGTGGTATGGGCACCATGATTCAAGATTACAAATTTGAAGAAGAGGATTATCGTGGTGAGCGTTTCGCTGATTGGAAATGTGATGTTAAAGGTAATAATGATCTACTCGTTTTAAGCCAGCCACAAGTAATCGCAAATATTCATAAGGAATATTTGGATGCGGGTGCAGATATTCTTGAAACGAATACGTTTAACGCAACAACAATTGCGATGGCAGATTATGAAATGGAGTCGCTATCAGCCGAAATTAACCGTGAAGCTGCGCGTATTGCACGTAAAGTAGCAGATGAGAAAACCGCAGAAACACCGGAACGTCCACGCTTTGTTGCGGGTGTATTGGGACCAACAAACCGAACTTGTTCAATCTCTCCAGATGTAAATGATCCTGCTTTTCGTAATGTAACTTTTGATGAGCTTGTTGAGGCTTATACAGAATCTACTTTGGCATTGATTGAAGGTGGTTCAGATCTTATTTTAGTTGAAACTATATTTGATACGTTAAATGCTAAAGCTGCAGTTTTTGCTATTAGTGGTGTGTTTGAGAAATTAGGCTATAAATTACCGGTTATGGTGTCTGGTACGATCACCGATGCATCGGGTCGTACGCTTTCAGGTCAAACAACAGAAGCATTTTATAATTCACTACGCCATATTGAACCTATTTCATTTGGGTTAAATTGTGCACTAGGTCCTGATGAATTACGTCAATATGTTGCTGAAATGTCACGCATTTCTGAAACTTATGTTTCAGCGCATCCAAATGCTGGTTTGCCTAATGCTTTTGGTGAATATGATTTAGAAGCAGAAGAAATGGCGACTCATATTAAAGAGTGGGCTGAAAGTGGCTTCTTAAATTTGGTTGGGGGCTGTTGTGGTACTACACCTGAACATATTAAAGCAATGTATGATGTGGTTGAAGGTGTTAAACCCCGTGAATTACCTGAAATTGAAGTCGCATGTCGACTAAGCGGTCTCGAAGCATTAACCATCAAGAAAGATTCATTATTCCAGAATGTCGGTGAGCGAACTAACGTAACAGGCTCAGCACGTTTTAAACGTTTAATCAAAGAAGAGCTTTATGACGAAGCATTAGATGTTGCTTTGCATCAAGTAGAAGCGGGTGCAGATATCATAGATATCAATATGGATGAAGCGATGCTTGATTCATTATACGCAATGAAGCGTTTCTTAAACCTGTGTGCCTCTGAACCTGATATTTCTCGTGTACCAATCATGGTTGATTCTTCTAAATGGGAAATTTTAGAAGAAGGACTTAAGTGTGTGCAAGGTAAAGGTATTGTTAACTCTATCAGTATGAAAGAAGGGGTAGAGAACTTTATTAAGCAGGCAACACTTATTCGTCGTTATGGTTTTGCAGTCATCATCATGGCCTTTGATGAAAAAGGTCAAGCGGATACACGTGAGCGTAAGTTTGAAATTTGTAAAAAATCTTACGAAATTCTAGTTAATCAAGTAGGTTTTCCACCAGAAGACATTATTTTCGATCCAAATATCTTTGCTGTCGCAACGGGTATCGAAGAACATAATAACTATGCGGTTGATTTCATTGAAGCAGTTAAAGACATCAAAGATAACCTACCTCATGCGATGATCTCTGGTGGTGTTTCTAATGTTTCTTTCTCATTCCGTGGTAATAATCCAGTACGTGAAGCAATCCATGCTGTATTTCTTTATTACTGTATTAAAAATGGCATGGACATGGGTATTGTAAATGCAGCTCAGTTAGCTATTTATGATGATATCCCTAAACAATTAAAAGATGCAGTTGAAGATGTTGTTCTAAATAAAAATCCAGAAGCAACCGACGCGTTATTAGACATTGCAGGTAAATTCATTAATGCAGGTCAAGAGAAAATTGATGATGGTAGCGCATTATTATGGCGTGAGTTACCAGTTAATGAACGTATTGCGCATGCCTTAGTAAAAGGTATCACTGAGTTTATTGAAGAAGACACTGAAGTTGCGCGTCAAAATGTAGACCGTCCAATCGAAGTGATTGAAGGGCCATTAATGGATGGCATGAATATCGTTGGCGACTTATTTGGTGAAGGTAAAATGTTCTTACCGCAGGTAGTTAAATCTGCACGGGTAATGAAGCAAGCCGTGGCTTATTTAAACCCATATATTGAGCTTACTAAAGAGGTTGGCGCGACAAACGGTAAAATCGTGATGGCAACGGTAAAAGGTGATGTGCACGATATCGGTAAAAATATCGTAGGCGTTATTTTACAGTGCAATAACTATGAAATAATCGATCTGGGTGTAATGGTGCCAACAGAAACGATTATTAAAACAGCGCTTGCTGAAAATGCAGATATGATTGGTTTGTCAGGGCTAATTACACCATCGCTTGATGAAATGGTTTATGTTGCTAAAGAGATGCAACGCCAAGGCTTAAAGTTACCATTACTTATTGGTGGCGCAACAACTTCTAAAGCACATACCGCGGTGAAAATTGAACAAAACTATGATGAACCAGTGGTTTATGTTTCAAATGCCTCTCGTGCAGTTGGCGTATGTCAGTTACTGCTAAACCCAAAAACAAAACCTGATTTTGTGGCTAAATTAGATAAAGATTATGATCGTGTGCGCGAGCAACATGCCAATAAACGTCCTCGTAGTAAGCCTGTTTCTCTGAATCGAGCTCGTGCGAATAGCGCTAAAATTGACTGGAAAAGCTATGTCCCTGCAACACCTAATAAGTTAGGTACGCAAGTGATTAAGCAGATGTCGATTAATACTTTACGTGAATATATTGATTGGACTCCTTTCTTTATGACTTGGGGACTTGCCGGTAAATATCCACGTATATTAACCGATGAAGTCGTCGGTGAAGAAGCGACACGTTTATTTGCTGATGCACTAAAAATGCTAGATACCGTTGAAGCTGAAGGTGAAATATCAGCGTCGGGTATTGTGGGCATCTACCCTGCAAATAGTGTTGGTGATGATATTGAAATATATACTGATGAAACACGCACTGAAATAGCACAAGTTAGTAATCAATTACGCCAACAAACAGAGAAAAAACCGCCGTTTGTGAATCATTGTTTAGCGGATTATGTGGCACCAAAGTCCTCTGGTGTTGCTGATTATATTGCTGCTTTCGCCGTAACCGGTGGTATCGGTGAACGCGAAGTAGCAAATCGTTATAAAGCGAATAATGACGATTATAATGCTATTTTAGTGCAAGCCATTTGCGATCGATTAGCAGAAGCTTTTGCAGAATATTTACATCAACAAACGCGTAAA
>JBALXF010000202.1:0-5939 GCA_036961085.1 Psychromonas sp. | reverse complement strand
ATTCATAGGTTAACTGAGTTTGTAATAAAGCAATTCGACAATGACGGGCAAAAGGAGAAGTGTAGCTTCCGTAAATTTTCAATGTATAGTCCTTTAAGTTTGGTTTATAAAATAACTGGATTATTGATTAATTGAATAAGTAAATAATTGGATAAGTAAAAAATTGCTATAAAAATCCCCCAGTGTAAACCGAGGGATTTCAACTAATGAGCATGTTTTACATTAGACTTTTTAGTCTCAGCCGTTTCTTTTAGCTCGTCAGCAAGCCAAAGCTCATGCATCGGATCGACTTTTTCTGAGATAGTGAGTTCAACCCCCATTGCTAATAGTTCTTTAATGGTTAAATTATCAGCAAGGTTCATCACTTGACCTGCTTTATTATGAAAGCGCATAATATCCTCCTTACACCTAATAGTCAGTTTATAACACAACCTCTCACCATTAATTTTAGACTACTTATTAATAATTTTAAGCAGTAAGGAACTATTTTATAGACCAGAGTTATCTTTATTTTGGATCTAATTAATATTTATCAAAAAGTAACTGAAAATAAATTATTGTTAATGACATGCATCGAAATTAATAAGATTGCATTAAACGATAAAGCTCATCAGGTAATGGTTGTAAACGCTTATCTTTATCTAAACACACCATCTCAATATCACCGATCACAGCGGCTTTTATCGCACCTGGTCGCCAGACTTCTTGTCGCCACAACGTTTTATATTTTCCATCAAGTTGAAAACTAGTACGAATATCACAGACTTCTGCAAATTCAACACCATCTTGAAAAATCATATTCGCTTTATAAACGGCAAAGCCTAAACCTTGCTCACGCCATAATTTATCAAGTACATTACTATCAATGACATGTTCTCGAGCTCGTTCAAAGTACTTAAGGAAATTAGGGTGGTAAACCACACCTGAATGATCGGTATCTTCGTAATATATCTGTACTGGATGATGGTAAGTTTTACTCATTTAATATTCTCTATCTGTTTTTTATATAGCGATTTATTTTATATAGCAATTTAGGTGCTAGGAAATTTAGATATTCGGCATTTAAGCCAATTTTTATAATGCAGTTTTAATCTTTAATAGATTAGAGTTGTTACTATTTAAGTTGTTCAAGTAATCGATCCGAGGCTTGTTCAATCAAGTCTAAGACCAATTCAAAGCCATCATCACCACCATAATAAGGATCTGGGACTTGCTCTGTAGTGGTATTTGAAAAACTTAACAAAAGTTTAATTTTATATTGAAAGGCTGCAGGACAAATTGCTTTTAGATCTTCAATATTTTTATTGTCGGCAGCCAAAATAAGATCATACTTTTCAAAATCTTCGACATTAATGATACGAGCCGTGATCCCCTTAAAACTATAACCGCGTTTTTCCCCTGCTTGAATAGCGCGAAAATCCGGACGATTGCCGCGATGCATGTCAATCGTGCCCGCGGAGTCAACATCAAGTGATATATTGTGCTGTTTAGCTTTACTGCGTAACACAGCTTCAGCGATTGGAGAGCGACAAATATTTCCCCAACAGACCATTAATATTTTATTTACTTGGTGCTGCTTATTTAAATTAGTATTCATCGTTCGTACATGCCTTGATAATTAAAGTCTGCAACAGATAATTCAGGTCTTTTATAAAATTCACAGCAAGCATCTATTAACTGCGTTGTGCGTTCAGAGAAACCACCTGTTAACAAACTAATGGCACGATCATGGACTTTATGTTTGAACGCCAAACGGTCAATAACAATACCGCTAAGATTATCGGCACTCACTTCAAATTTAAAACCACAACTTGCAGCAATAGCCCATTCGATTGCTTGGGGCATTACCTCTACCTTTTCAAACTCAGCTTGCTGTTGTGCATCGCGACCATCTGGTTCATACCAGTATCCATAATCTACTTGTAAACGCCTTTGCTCTCCGGCGACTAACCAGTGTGCAATCTCATGTAATGCGCTGGCATAAAAGCCATTGGCAAAGATAATACGATGCTGTGGGTTATGTTGATCTTTTGGTAAATAAATAGGCTCACTTTCGCCCGCAACCAGCTCGGTATTAAAGTTCGCTGAAAACGTTTTATGAAAAATATGAATTAAATCATGATAGTTAAATACAATGGACACAGAAACCCTGAATTATTTGTTAGAAATCTTCAATAAATTATACACGCTTAGCGCGACTATTTGGGTATAATCGGGACACTTGTCATTAAAATAAGAAACTCTTATGTCACTTATCAGTAAAATCCGTTGCGCTTTTACCCTTGGTCAGGGGGTATTAATTGAAAATGAGGCACTTAAAAAAACCGAAGATCCGTTTGAGTTTTTTAATGGTTGGCTAAAACAAGCTGAAAACAACGGTATTATATTACCTGAATCTATGTCTATTTCTACCTGTAGCACAGAAGGCCGCCCTTCTTCGCGCATGGTGTTATTAAAAGAAGTCGATCAAAAAGGTTTTGTTTTTTTCACCAATTACGGAAGTCGTAAAGCAACTGAACTTGAAGCTAACCCGTATGCCGCTCTTTTATTCCATTGGAATATTTTGCAAAGACAAGTACGCATAGAAGGTACTATCGAACGCATCAGTAAAGAAGAGTCTAATGCTTATTTTCAAAGTAGAGGCAGAGGTAGCCGAATTGGCGCTTGGGCATCACATCAAAGCCAAGAACTTGATGACCGTGAAACCTTAGTTCAACGCGTTAAATATTACGAAGACAAGTTTGCTGGTAAAGAAGTGCCCTTACCGGAGTTTTGGGGAGGCTATCGCGTTGTCCCTGATAAAATAGAATTCTGGCAAGGAAAAGCAGATCGATTACATGATCGTTTTGTTTATCAGCCAGTTAACAATGAATGGAAAATGACGCGCTTAAACCCATAACATTGTCATAATATACTCAAGCCTTATGGCCTGGGTATATGACTCATATGTTTGGACATATTACTCGTTATAATAGAAAACTAAGGTACCACCACTGAGCGAACTACCATGGTTCAATTTTAAACCTACACCAATATTATCCAGGAATGGGATTTTTTTATTGGTATCAATCACCCAACTAATACCTGTCTCATAATAGTGTCCATCATCACTTAATCCCGAGATATCACCGCCTATATCAATACGTACAAAATCAAAAGCAACAAAATCAGCAACGCCAAATAAGTTAGGCACATCAAACTTCAGCTCTACACCATTGCCAATGCGCCAGCCCTCAGGCCGAATACCTTCAACATTTTCAGCTTCTCCTGCAATCCCTCTTCCAGAAATATAATGGTTACTGTTGTGTAATGTCCATTGCCCCCAATCTTCACTTTTTTTATAACCAAAATTTAAATGAGGCTCAGCAATTAACGCCAATGCTGTGGTATTAAATACACTACCATTTAATTCATCTTTGATATGCTCTGGAAAATTATTCCCGTAATTAAATTCATTAATATAATAAGATAGATGAAGCCCTAGCCCTGCTTGTCCATACCAATTTTTAGTGATCGCATATTGCTGCTGATATTGCGCGTATCCCCCCATCATTTTTTCTTTTTCAAAGTTATTAACACCCTGAAGAAATTGATTGTCTCTTGCTATTTGAATATGAAAAGCACGTACAGTGACCGATTGAGACCAACCATCTTCAAGATCATTAAGCTTCCAAGTGTAGGGAAGCACCAACACTTGTAAACTTTTTTTCAGATTTAAGGCTTCTTCACTACCGTCGGTTTCAACAAAATAATCAAGATCAAAGTTAGCAACACCAAAGGTTAATGCATTGCTATCTGTGATAACTGTGGCGACAGCAAAAGCCTCATTAAATGCAATTTGAGAGATATTCTCCAAAGCCCAAATGATTGAAGGTGTAAATAAACCGGCAATAAAAACAAATAGTCCTTTATTCATTTAACTTCCATACCTATTTTTATAACCAGCCATGTTTTATAACCAGCCATGTTTTATAACCAACCATGTTGTTCAAACATCTCTGCTAATCTATCTAATTCACTGTCTAAATGAACAGACCAATCAATACCATTTTCTAAACCACCAATTTCATTCATAAACCAATTATAAAAAACTTTGTTTTCAAATACGCCATGCAAATATGTCGTATAAACGTTGTCTTGTTGCCAGCCTAAATCGCTACCGATGAAGTTGACTATATTATTCGCGGCAGTAGTTTTACCATGGTGTATTTCATAGCCCTTAATCAGGCTGCCATTCCAATCAATACTCGTTTGTTTGGTTGATTTATCGGCGCAAATTTCAGTCTCTAAATCAATCAGTGCTAACCCCTGTTTATCGCCATCTTCAATATGTAATGGATCAAATATATTGCCACCTAAAATCTGCAAACCTCCGCAAATACCTAATATCAACTTGCCCGATTGCTTAAACTCAGCAATAGACTTTCCTAAACCACTTTGTTGTAGAAAAGTTAAACTAACACCACTATTTTTACTGCCCGGTAAAATGACGGCATCAAAAATAGTTAAGTCAGTAACCTCATGAATGGGAACAAGATTAATATCCTGTTGATGCAACAGAGGATCAAACTCATCTAGGTTAGACGCATAGGGATAATAAATAAGGGCAATATTTTTTTTACCTCTGATCCACTTATTACCGAGTCTAAAACTATCTTCTTCTGGTAATTGATGGCGATAAAAAGGTAGGTTAGCGACGGTCGGAATACCGGTTTTTTGTTCTAACCACTCGCAGGCATTACCTAGTAGTAATGGATCTCCACGGAACTTATTAAGTACAAAACCTTTAATGAGTTTCTGCTCTTCAGCTGCAAGACATGCCCAAGTACCTAGCAAATGCGCAAATGATCCGCCACGGTCAATATCTGAGACTAAATAAACGTCTGCTTGGCATTCAAGTGCCACTGACATATTGACGATATCGCTTTTACGCAGATTAATTTCAGCCGGACTGCCTGCACCTTCAATAACAAGTTGCTGATAATCATCTTGAAGCTTGTGTAAGGCAAATTGCACATGCTTCCAGACAAAGTCTTTACGATCCATCCAAGGCATATTGGTTATCTGTTTATCAACCACGCCATTAATAATGACTTGACTCGATGTCTCTGAGCTTGGCTTTAATAAAACCGGATTCATAAATACACTGGGTGTCGCTTTTGCGGCTAATGCTTGTAAGTATTGCGCGCGCCCAATCTCTAAGCCATCGCTGGTAATCGCCGCATTATTGCTCATATTTTGCGCTTTAAATGGTGCAACACTGATCCCTCGATTAGCAAGTAATCGGCAAATAGCGGTTACGATAAGCGATTTCCCGGCATCACTAGTACAACCTAAAATCATAATCGGTTTATTTTTTTTATGCTTGAGGCTCGCTTGATTAGCAGTAATAATTTTTATAATCCTAAATTTTAAATAAAAAAAAGCACTGTATAAACAGTGCCTTGATAAGGTTTAGCGAAGATTAACCACGACGCGTTAATACTGCTTGTGAAAGTTGTACTAATAGCTCTTCCGTATGCGCCCAACCAATACATGCGTCAGTGATACTTTGGCCATACGTTAATTCAACACCTTCTTTTAAGTCTTGACGACCTTCTACGATATGGCTTTCAACCATCACACCTGAAATCGCTTTGTCGCCCGCTGAAATTTGCGCACAAACATCACTACATACCTTCATTTGATTTTCAAATTTCTTTTCTGAATTGGCATGGCTGAAATCAATCATTAATGTTTCTTCTAAACCTGATTTATTTAAATCAGTCTTAATGGCAGCAACATCTTGTGCACTATAGTTTGGCACTTTACCACCACGTAAAATGATATGGCAATCAGGGTTACCAGCAGTTTCAACGATCGCACTGTGACCGAATTTATTTACTGATAAGAAGTGATGAGACGCATTTGCAGCACCAATTGCATCAACAGCTACTTTA
>JBALXF010000201.1:2612-5958 GCA_036961085.1 Psychromonas sp. | reverse complement strand
ACTTTTTATCGTTAAATGAAGATGACATTAGCAAGTTAAAAAATATTCAACGTAGTAATGATTTATTAGCCATAAGAGTGTCAGATCCGATGGAGCATGCAATCCCAGACTATGGCGATTGGGTAATGGGTGATGGCAACTATCAATTTAGCCTGCATCAGCAACAGCAAATTTCTAAAGTGAATCAACACTTCTCAGCCACAACAGCAGAAAACGCTAAAAAGCTGAACTATTTAATGGCACGCCACAATTTACCGCTAGTTGAATTGAGTACCGACGGTAACCATTTAAGCCAACTAAAGCGCGTGATCGGAGCCTAATATGCAACACATTCCTCCATCAACTTACATTTTGCGAGAGCTTATCGACGTGCAAACTGCCGATGCCGTTTCATGGTGGCCAGGTTTTGAAAACTTACCCACGGGTTGGTGGGTTATGATCGCAATATTAACCTTAAGTGCAGTGGTTTTAGTGATAATTGCCTTTAGTTATGCTTGGAAAAATCGCTACCGTGGTGAAGCATTAAGTGCACTAAAGATCATAGCCTCACCTGCTAAAAACATATCGGATGCAGACGCTAATCAGGCTATCGCTGAGCATATTTTTTTCACTCTCAAACAGGTACTGTTTTACATTGATTCATCATCTGCAAAGCTAGCTGATAGTTCAGTCTTAAATCGCCTAGATGAACTAATGAAACACAAAACCAACACCTGGCAAGGTGAACTAGGACAGCGTTGGATCGCCAGTTTATATGATCCCAACATTCATTTAACCAATGAAGAAATCACCCGTTTACAACAACAAAGCCAACATTGGATTAAGCGACACCACAATACTTTCTCCCTTCTTCCATTGTCATTATTGAAAGGACAATAACATGTCTTCAATTGAGTTAACTTACCCGTGGTTATTGTTATTACTGCCCTTGCCACTATTAGTCATGCGTTTCACTAAAGCCTATAAAAGTAAACAAACTGCAATTAAAGTGCCCTTCTTTAAATCGCTGATGGATACACTTGGCGAAAAACCCAGTGAAGGTGCCAGCATGTTAACACCACACTTATGGCAAACAGTGATATTAGTACTAACTTGGGTTTGTTTAGTCTTCGCAATGGCTAAACCAACACTGTTAAGCGAACCTCAATTACGCGAGCAATTAGGCCGTGATGTGATGATTGCTTTAGATCTATCGGGGTCAATGAATGAAACTGATTTCATAGATATAGCGGGGAACAAAAGCGCACGTATTGAAGCTGCCAAACAAGTATTACAAGACTTTTCAGAAACACGACAAGGCGATCGTTTAGGGTTGATTTTATTTGCTGATGCCGCTTTTTTACAGACACCCTTCACTTCAGATATTGCCGTATGGCAAACCTTATTAGCACAATCAGATACGGGAATGGCAGGTCAAAGTACTCATCTTGGTGATGCGATTGGCTTAGCCATAAAAGTATTTGAACAAGCAGAACAAGATAAAGACAACAACCAGAAAGAGATTGAAAAAGTAGTCATTTTACTTACCGATGGTAATGATACAGGCAGCTTTGTGACGCCAATTGATGCAGCTAAAGTAGCGGCAGTAAAAGGTATTCGCGTGCATGTTATTGCGATGGGCGATCCGTTAACGGTTGGCGAACAAGCATTAGATATGAAAACCATAGATAGGATAACCCAAGAAACGGGTGGCAAAACCTTTACAGCACTCGATAAACAGCAACTAGAACAAGCTTACCAAGCCGTATCAGAGTTAGAGCCTCAACTGTTTAACAGTACCAGTTACCAGATAACGCACACACTGCATCACTACTTAATTATTTTTATTCTACTGGTTTATTTATGTGCTTTTGGTATCAGCTTGTTAGTTCAAAACGTTAAAGCAACTAAGTCAAAGCGACTAAAAGGAGAGCCGGATGTTTGATAGCTCTTTTTTAAGTTTATTATGGGTTAATTTTCATTTTATTCGCCCACTGGTTTTATTATTAATTTTACCATTAGCATTAATTATAACTGTAAGATGGCAGCGCAGTAACGCAGCACACTCTCAGCAAGCATTACCTGCGCATTTGCAGAAAGCTTTAACCGTAGGTGAACTAGGCTGGAAAAAATTACTACCGCTTAAACTGCTGACTGTTTTATTGTTAATCGGCATTGTTAGCAGTGCAGGCCCAACCTGGACACGTTATGAATCGCCCTTCAATGAAGATAAAGGTGCATTACTAGTGATCGTCGATTTAAGCCAATCGATGCTTGAAAAAGATGTCGCACCAAATCGTTTAATACGTGCTCAGCATAAAATAATAGATTTAATTGAGCTACGTAATGGCGGTAAAACAGGATTAATCGCTTATGCAGGCTCTGCCCATGTAGTCATGCCATTAACTGAAGATAAACAGGTATTTACCCCTTTTGTTAGCGCCTTATCACCTGAAATAATGCCCGTTGAAGGTAAACAAGCACAACAAGCGCTCAGTTTAGTAGATACCTTATTAGCGGAAGAAAAAGGCGCTAGTATTCTATTAGTCACCGACGGTATGGTGCCGGAAGCAATTAAGGCTTATCAACAATATTTCGCCAATTCCCCCCACCAGCTATTAGTGCTCGGTGTTGGTTCATCGAGTCGAGAAGCAACCATTCCACTTGATTTACGTTCATTAAAAGACCTTGCTGATAAAACCGATGCAAGCCTACAATTGCTGACAATAGATAGCCAAGACGTGCAATGGTTAGTAAATAAAATACAGCGACATATGCAAATTTCTAGCGACAGTATCATGCCATGGCAAGATATGGGCTATTACCTACTGTTTCCGATGGCGTTATTACTATTGCTGTGGTTTAGAAAAGGTTGGTTGGTACATTGGGGCGTGCTGTTAATCATATCGACTAATGGCCTATTTATGCCAACACCCTTATATGCTTCAGAAGCTACTTTATTAATAGATCCACCAGCCGTTGAGATTCAGCAACAAGCTCAAGCTAACCCTGAAATTTCAACAACAATTTGGGCGACTACCCAGCAGGCTTGGCTAGATCTTTGGTTAACACCGGATCAACAAGGTGATCGTGCTTTACATAAAAAAGAGTATTTACAAGCAGCACAACACTATCAAGACCCATACCTTAAGGGCATCGCTTATTATTACGCAGCACAATATAAAGCCGCTCATATCAGTTTTATGCAACAGCCTAGTCATCAGAGCCTTTTTTATGCCAGCAATGCACTAGCAAGACAGCGAGAATACATAGCAGCCAGAAATTTATTAACAGATCTAAGCGATAAAATGGATAAAACAGCACTTGAGTCTGAAGTTTTGCTACGCGCTGATGTCGAGAATAACTT
>JBALXF010000201.1:0-2602 GCA_036961085.1 Psychromonas sp. | reverse complement strand
AGCTGCCATTCAGAAAATTATTGATGATATCAATCGTTATAGCGAAAGCCAGAAAGGCACAACAGATGGTCTTGAGGAGTCATTTGAATTAGATAAAGATGCCCCCTTAACTTCCGATGGATTTGAAGAGATTGCGCCAGAAGAAGTGCTACATAAAGAAACCTTAAACTCTCGTGAAATCTTGGGTAGTGAAGAATTAGCCAATAAATGGTTAAGTAGAGTTGAAGCGGATCCTAAGCGTTTTTTACAAGCTAAGTTTTATCTGCAATTACAAGCGCAATTCAGTGAGGAGCAATAATATGAAGCTTAAATTAAAACCTTTAACTCACACTATTAGTCGCATGCTCATGTTCGTTTCTATATTCTCTTCGATGTTAATAATAACCCCGACGACACTGGCAACAACCATCGGTGACCTACAAAAACAGCAACTATTAACTATCGATACCTGGTTATCTACCCAAACCAGTTCTAATCAAGCTAGTGCAAATACGATACAAGATAAACCAGTACTGACAGCCGCAATCGGCGAGCAGATTATTTTAAATATTGAGCTAGGCACTAACCGTTGGTTTACAGCAGGCACACAAATACCTGATATTGAATTACCCAATGTAATGAGTCGTCAACGAGAACAATTTTCGATTAATAGCAGTAAACGAATTAAAGGTGAAACTTGGTATTTCCAACGCTGGCAAATATCTTTATTACCTCAGGCATCGGGTTCATATGAAGTACCCGCGTTAAACTTAAGCATAGAAGTGATGTCGCCAGAAGACGGTAAAGTGGCGGGCAATATAATCAGTCAAGCACAACGCTTTGATGTGATACTACCGGATGCGAGCTTGGTCGATAACCAGTGGTTTAGCGCTTCTGATGTAAATATCAAGCAGCAATGGCAACAATCAAATGCAGACTTATATGTCGGCGACAGTATCACCCGTATTATCATCATTGAAGCGTCAAATACCTTATCTGTATTATTACCTAAAACCTTAAAACAAGGATCGCAGGAAAAATTTCAAGCTTATAACACACCTTCTCGTTTACAAGATACAGAACAACGTGGCGATTATTTAGCAACACGCACAGAGCAGCAAACTTATATTGTGCAACAAGGTGGCAAGCTAGATTTTCCTGATCTGGTGATCCGGTGGTGGGATACAGAAAATAAGCAAATGCAAGAGCAGATCCTAAAAGGTCAAAGCGTGATGGTTGAGCATACGTTAAGCTCGTGGTTACACTATTATCGCACCACCTTGCTAATAATAAGTGCACTACTAATCGGTCTAGTTGGCGTCACCTTTGTACTAATAAAACATTATAGGCAAGATGTTAAACCCACTTGGTGGTTATTCATCAAGGCGGTACAAGCCAAAGCTTGGCCGCACGTACTCACAATATTGTATACAAAGATACGCCATACTAACCAACAAATTACTTTGTCTGAAGGCATAGATAAGCAACAACACGCAACTCAGATTCAACAAGGGGTTATAGCCACAAAACAAGCCAATAAACTGCAATCCAAATTGGCTTTTCAATTATGGTTTGCTATTCGAGATAAAAACCAAAAAATGCCTTTATCTATGGTCAAGCGTTTAATCAATCGCTTATTGCCTCGCGCCCTTCCGCAGTTAGAAAAACGCTACAAAAAAGAAGATTAAATAGGCAAGATAACGAGTTAACAATGAAATGTGCAGAGTAAGCATTTCATTTGTTTTTTATCATACTTCTTATTGATTTTATTATAGATTTTCTTATTGTACTTCTTATTGCGTAAAGCAAAATCATCAATATTGGACCCAATCCTTTAAACAGTACTTTATTTTCATAAAACAAGCCTAAAATCTGAGTTCACACTGCGGAAATAGTTTATGCTTAGCCGGTAATGACATAGATAAAAATGGCAGAATATGAAAAATACAGATCTCAACCTTATCCCTATCTTTGTAGCGATTTATGAAGAACGCAGTTTATCAAAATCAGCAGAGCGTTTAGGCATAACTCAACCTGCAGTGAGTAAAGCATTAAAGCGTTTACGCGATATTTATAATGATTCTTTATTCTTGCGAGATGGCAGTAGCATGTACCCGACTCCGCGCTCTATTGATATTTACCCAGCCTTGTCTACTGCATTAAGCAGCTACACCAGCACTATTTCGCTAAATGGCGGGTTTAACCCCGCAACCGCTGAGCGCATATATTCTTTCGCGGTGATCTCTGGTCTTGGGCATACTTTTTTGCCGACAGTCTTTAACCGTCTACGCGAGCAAGCCCCTAATTTATATTTCGAGATCCACCCTAAATTTTCCAAAGATACAGAATTGGATTTGCGTTTACAGCGATATGATTTTGTCATCGACGCCGACCATTTTGCGCCGTCTTTTATTGAGTCCCGTCATTTATTCAATGAAGAGATTGTCGCGGTAATGAACAAAGACCACCCACGGATCCATGATGAGATGACGTTAGAGCAATTTTTAGCAGAAGAACATACTGTGGTTTCTGGCTGGCAACTACGAAGCAGCATAATGAAATCCGCACATATTTCGGAGTTAAATTCACGTAAAATTGTGTATCGTAGTAGTGGTATTACAGA
>JBALXF010000200.1:0-5969 GCA_036961085.1 Psychromonas sp. | reverse complement strand
AGCGCCAACAGGATTTTTCAATAGCAAACACAATTCGGTGACTTTTATAGGTTTGACGCATTAAATTAGTTAATGCCATTAGCTCGACTAATCCGCCAACTTGCGGCTTAATCAAACGCTGTACGTTATCAAAAGCGATTAAATAACAGCTTTCACTTTCGCTTAATGCATTTAAAATGGCTTGCTCTGAAGGCGATTCTTGTATTTTAAGCTGAGTTGCTAACTCAGCTAACAATGAGTCGTAACCCGCATGTGAACAGTCTATAAGGATAGGAATAGCATTTTTTACTTCATGTAATATGCGGCGTAAAAATGTCGTTGTACCAATACCACGCTCACCTGAAATGACACAAACAGCCGGCTTGTCGCTGTGCAGGTAATGTTCAATTTGTTGTAGTTCTTTACTCGCATAATCACTAATTAATTCACTATTTTCTTGTCCTGGTCGTACAAAATTAAAGGTATCTGATCCTCTAATTTGCTCCAAATCAGTTAATGTATTGTCATTTTCGGTTTGCTTGGCAACTTCAATTCTAAATAAGTACACCATGGCATGGCTGACTATTTGGTATTGCGACAATATATCCATGAAATAGTGTTGAAGGCCGCGAAAAACATGCCATAAAGCAACAATCGCAGTACAGACTGTGGCAAAGATCCAGCGATTTTTATTATTAATCGCCCACTCAACAATTAGAGGTTGTGCCGTGTTTTCCTTTACTGAATCAAAAATATAGCTTTTCCATTTATGCAGAGAATAGATGGTAATTAATATATAAAATAAGCTAATGACAGTGGAGATCCATGAATAGATGGTCGCTTTGCCTAGGGTCATTGCAGATATTTGTGAAATTAAACCGGTAAAAATAAACCCCCAAACATACAAGCGAATGGTCGATAAACGTAGTCTAATAATCTCTTTTGAAAGCCCGCGGCTATGCTGAAAAGCGAACTCAATAATAAAGCTAACCGCAATCGAGCCTCCTAAAATCCACCAGGTAAATATCTCTAAAAATACCAGGTGCTGCAAACTGGGTAGCTGGGCAATAACACGTAATGATAAAGTAATGGTTATTAACCAAGCAATGGCACGTTGTGCTCGACCAAAATACCAGAATAAACGCACAAACATATTTACCTTAACGGCGTTTTGATTCATTTTTTCACGCGCTAAATTAATTAGACGCTCGGCATTTTTAAGCCACCAACGAAGCAATATTAAAATAATGAATATTTTAAAAAATACCATTAACACAGGCACAGGAGATATTTGCAGGACAGTTATAAAGCGTTTAAATGTACGCACTTCTTGGTATAAATAATATTCTAAATTCAAACGGGTTAATAATAACTCGGCTTTGAACTGAGTTACCCCATCAGGTCCAAAACCTACTACCAATTCACGTGTTTTGGGACTACTTAGTTCTAATAAACGTTGCTTACTTTTACTCAGGCTTAATGCTGAATTGTAGGCAAGCTCAATTTCCTGCAATTCTGGTTTGTCTGTTTTATTTAAGCGATATAATTGTAACGCCTGTGCAAAAACTTCAATCTGTGTTGCTTGTTCTGCCAACACATTTGAGAGTAATAGGTCTAATTGGTGTACCTCCTCCTGACTTAGGAAATGCGCCTCGGGCAAATCCTTCAGTTGCATTTCTATATCTTGGGCTACTTCTGTAATACCTATTTTATTACTCTCTTCAATGCCCAAGGCTGCAACTGCTGGAAATGTAGGAATAGAAAAGCAAACTACAAACAGGAGAAAACTAATATAGCGCATAAATCTCTCTCACCACTTAATTTGAAATAAATGTTAACTTTAGTAGATAATTCAATAACACACTGATTTTATTAGTGACCTTGAGCGTATTAGCAATAAAAAAATTGTAAAATATAATCTAGCAGCCTTGATAGAAGATAAATCTGGCTTACCTGCTGTAGTTTTAACCGATATTTTTTCTCCTTTTTTGCACAGCATTCCAATAAATAAGATCACAGTTATATGGTCATTATTTTGATTAAACAGCTTAAAACATTCAGTAATGAATGCTCTGCTTAAAAAACAATCAAACGCATGCTTTAACTCGCTAAATTTATATATTTAACAATCATAACAGGCTAGGATACGTGACCTTGATCACGCCCGATCAAGGGTTAAGTTAATCGCCTCCAAATATGTATTTCTGTAATTCATTGTTTATTACTCAATAATATTGAATAATAAATTTTACAAACCTAAGTAAATACAGTGACTAAAGTAGATGATTGATCGAAAAATCTTATTTAGGGCGTAAATTTATAATCTCATCAGTGTTCCAATTATTGCCAGGGAGGTGATTTGTTGCAGTTTTATACTGTTAACGATTACTGATTAACAACTCCTTTTTATGGCGCAATAACACATGTTCAAAATATCTAGCATTTTCTCATTGATAACGACTGTATTTGTCAGTTTTCAAGTGAATGCAACAGTTACCAATATCTCTTCAGAAAGATACAACCGAAGTTTACCTTTTCTTGCACAAGATGCCATCGACCGCGGTTATGAACTGCCAAAGCCTTATGGTTTCAGCTTTAATTACATGAAAATGAATCAACCCTTAATTGTTGATTCTGTTGATTTTTATGGCCCTAATGGCGAAAGCATTGATAGGGTTGATATTAATACCAGTACCGCACATCAAGAGTCAGAAACATTGACCTTGAGAGCCGATGCATGGGTACTGCCATTCTTAAATCTATATGGCATTCTTGGTTATACACGAGGCAGCAGTACAGCCCCCGTTGATGTCACCCTTACTGTGCCATCAATATTACCGCCTCATAACGATAAGCAATATTCGTTCAGTGGTGACTTTCCACTGGTATTTGATGGTCCGACATACGGGTTTGGTGCGACTTTAGTGGGTGGTATCGGCAATTGGTTTGCCATGGTAGATGGAAATTATACCCTGACCAATCTCAATATCTTAGATGGTGAAATCAGCTCAATTGTTATTTCCCCACGAGTCGGTTACATGACTAAATATAAACAACACAATATTCAGATGTGGGTCGGTGCTATGTATCAAAATGTTGAGCAAACATTTACTGGCACACTGCGTGATATTGGCATAGGTAATGATGGCACGCTTGGTTCGAGTAAATTTGTTGTTGAACAGCATCTTGAAGAACAATGGAATAGCCTAATTGGTGCCCAAGTCGGCTTAACTCCTAACATCGATTTATTAATGGAAGCGGGTATTGGAAAACGCAGTAGCTTTATGGTTGGCCTCGGTTACCGTTTCTAATTACTTCACTTATTCACATTAAGGTTACAAATCTAATGCGCATTTTATCCTATGTTTTATTGCTTATCTCTTTAACAGCCTGTTCTGCCGTTGATTTTGCTGATAAACAAAACGAAAAAGAACTCTATAAATCTAATTTTAGCCAGCAGCAACTACAACTAGAAAACAACGGAAAATTAAATTATTGGATAGCAGGACAAGGTGAGCCTGTACTGTTAATTCATGGTTTTGCTGCAGGCGCAAGCGCCAGTTGGAAAGATATGATGCTTGAGCTGAGTAAAGACCACCAAGTTATCGCACCAGATTTATTTTGGTTCGGTGAATCAGATAGCGATAGCAAAGCTAACCTACTCACTCAAACTTTAGCAATACAAGCATTAATAGAGCATCTGCAACTAGATGAGTTACATGTCGTTGGCATTTCATTTGGTGGATTTGTTGCCTTTGATCTGATGGTGCAAGAGCCTAAAGTAAAAACAACTACGTTAATAGCCAGCCCAGCCATTACATTTTCTGATGATCATATTGAAAGTATGACTAAAAGGTTAGAAGTGACCGATCTCAGTGAAACTTTTGTTCCTCAAAATGCGCAGCAAATGCGACATTTATTAGAACTGAGTTTTAATGACTTCCCTTGGTTACCTAATTTTATTGATGATGATATTTATCAACGTCACTTTGCATCGCATTTAGATGAAAAAATACAGTTAATCGAAACACTGCCTAATGATAGAGAACGGGTCATAAATGCTACGGATATCGACCAACTGCCACCCACTTTACTGATTTGGGGAAGCAATGATCGGATTTTTCCATTATCTAGCGGATTAGAATTAGCCGATAAATTAGAAACCTCAATAGTGGTTATTGATAATGGGCCGCATGCTCTTAGCAATGAGCACCCTGAGATCATTAGCCAATCAATTCGCGCATTTATTGAAAGAAACAATGATTAACACCCTATGAGTAAACACGCCCTAATAATGTTGCTGTTGCTGTTAACCTCAGCATGTAGCAACAACGAATGGCAATTTAGCGCGAAACCTAGCGAAAAAGCGGTTGCCAGTGCCCTAGATAACCAACCAGATTTTGCTGTGGTCAGTGAATTTTCGGTCGAAGACTTTCCGTTAGCAAAACTACCAGAAGCGGTAAGACCTTGTTGTGCTTTTGGTAATGCACAAAAAGTAAAAATAGGATCGGTTCAAATCCCTTTTTTCCGTTATGCCAATACCTTGTCAGCTGATGATATTGGCCCACATTCATATGAAGCAGGTACTTTCAGTTTTACTAAAAGTAACCCAAATGGAAGTCGCGGTACTGAAAACAATGGTCTGATTTATACCTTGCGCGGTGGATTCATTGATCTTGCCCACGTCCGAGACACTGCCGATAATGCTATTGCCTTATTTTATCGTATACAGCCACAACTTGGACAGCCAATAACCATTGAGTTACCCAAAGAAATTGGCACACGTTTTATCCATATTAAAGCCTTCGATGTAAGTCATCTTGATAATCGTCAGCAATGGGAGTTAGCAGCGACCATGGCAGTGCGTCTAGCTTATTTCATGGCTGAAGCACATGAAGTTGCGCAATGGCATGGCTATCGCAGCTGGGTGCCTTGGTCTGAAGAGGTATCAGCCTATTCACCGGAAGATCTCTATTCCAATATGCTAGGTGCAAAGATTGCTTTAGCAATACTAAATAATAACTTAGCCATGACCCGCGAATTATATAATCAGCATATGAGTACTTGGTTAAGTGCCAGTATCAATTGGTTAGAGCCGGTTAGTCGTCAGCAAACTAACGCACTATTTGATATTACAGATGGTATTTGGTGGGACTCTGAACAAGCAATGCCAAGTAAATTTATGTTACTAAAACGTCACTATTTATTAGGAGATAAACAATCACCCTATTTAGTTCCTGAGCATTTAGCTGAGCAGCACGCGCTCTGGAAACAGGTCAAACCCTTGTATCAAAATCCAGCTAAAGCACACCACCTAAGCCTTTCTAGCACATTGCATGGTATTGATATTGAAGATATTAGTGAACTGGTTTTGCATATAGGTGAAAAATACCAAGAGTCATTTGAACATATACCACAACCGCTATGGCATGATGGATTAGGTCATAAAAATTTTCGAGCAGTATCTGAGTATAACCAACAACAAGATATTCTTGAGCTTAAACAATTTCGTAGAGATAAAAAATCACAATGACCCAACATCTTATTTTTACTAGACTTTTTTATGGCATTTTAGTCTTTTTACCGGTTCAGCTAGTCGCCGTAGAGTCAGTCCAAATTAGTCAATCCGAAACCTGGATAAAAGGCTTATTAAAAATTAAATATGAACAATATCAATATGTTAATGACATTGTTCAATTCAGTAGCGATAACAAAACACAATGACCCGACATCTAATTTCAGCCAGTATACTTTACGGAATTTTAGTGCTTTTTCCGGTTAAGCTATTAGCAGCGGAATCAAGTAAAATACCGCAATATGAAGCTGAGCAAAATGAAGAGCCACAATACCAAGAACCTGAAGATGAAGAACTTGAAAATGAAGGTTGGCTGGAGGACTTTTTACAAAAAATTGGTGCTGATGGTAAGTTCAATTCCGATAAAGCAATCGATTTCAGCGTATTACCAGGTCCTTTTTATAATCCTGAAATG
>JBALXF010000001.1:0-28100 GCA_036961085.1 Psychromonas sp. | reverse complement strand
CCTTCTACGAAGTTAACGACTTTTATGGCTTTCGTGCAACAAAAAACAAATATAGCAGAACGCAGTTAAAACAGGGGGGTGTATAGTGTATATCGGTGTTGCTTGTTATATTGAGAGAGGCGAATTAGCGAGTTGGCGCACCATTGTAAGGTTATAACCACCCGTTTCCGGTTAGAAACTTCGCTCGCTATCCATGTGTTAACTATAGGGGGAATTGCGTAGTGAGTGGTTGCAAATACACTCTAATTTAAGCCATTATATGCAATAAATAACTATTTTAAGTGTTATTGTTAGTTAAAGTAACTAATCAGGTGAGGTAGTATGCAAGAAGTCATTAAATTAGACCGTATTGATAAAAAAATTCTTCAACTTATGCAGGTAAATGCACGTATTAGTAATTTGGAGTTAGCCGATACTGTCGGGCTATCACCAACCCCTTGTTCTCGTCGTGTCAAAAGGCTCGAAGAATCAGGAATAATCGACAAACATGTGACTATTTTGAAACCCGCAGTACTGGGTTTAAACTTGACTGCCATGATTGGTATTTCAATGGACCGACATACCCCAGATCGGTTTGATAAGTTTGAACGTGCTATTGCCGATATGCCAGAAGTATTGGAATGTTTAATTGTGACTGGGCAGACTGCTGATTTTTTACTAAAAGTAGTGGTAAGAGATATGCAGCATTATGAGAAATTTTTACTCGGTCAATTAACCAAGCTAGAGGGAGTTACAGGTGTACATTCCAGTTTTGTTTTACGAGAAGTTGTTAAAAAGACGGAACTTCCGCTAGAGTAAGCTTCTGCGGGTGAGTGGTAACAAGCTTGTTGCAGATGGTTTAATCTTGAACGCTATTGCACTCTTTTAGAGGCAGGTGTTCAGTATGTTGCTATCCATCTTTAAATTAACTTAACTCTATATATTTGATCAACTATTGTAAATGTTCGGTTAGATAATCAACCAGCAAACGTATTTTTGGTGAAAGGTATCGGTTTTGTGGATAAACAGCCCAAATTCCCTCTGGTGGTTCACACATGTTATCCAGAAGAGTAACCAGCTTTCCTGAGTCGATATACTGCTGTAAATAATAATCGGGCAACTGCACAATACCGAGATGTTTAAGTGCAGCATCAACAAGCCCAATACCACTATTGCAACGGATGTTTTTTTCGATACCTTGCTGATTAAAACGCCAGTAATCGCGTGTACCTAATAGACAGTTGTGGTTTTTTAATTCGGATAATGAGTGAGGCTCACCAAACTTTTTAATGTACTCAGGTGAAGCGCAAACATAATTTGAGCGTATACCTAATTTTTTAGCAATTAAGCTAGAGTCTTTAAGTTGTCCAAGACGAATTGCTAAATCAAAACCACCTTCTACGATATCAACCCGGCTATTGCTCAAATCACTGATAACTTCAATATCACTGTATAATTTTACAAAATCATTTATTAAAGGCTGAATTTTTTGTTCGCCATAAGTTATCGATAAAGATAGCTTAATGGTGCCCTGTGGTGTGCTTTGCAAATTGCTGATCGCTTGCTCTGCGGCATCTAACCCATCTAGCAGGTTACGGCAATGTTGATAAAAAACTTGTGCCTCTTGGGTTAAAGAAACCTTACGAGTGGTACGATAAAATAGTTTTATATTAAGGCGTTTTTCTAGCGCACTGATTTGCCGACTGACCTGAGCGGTTGAAATTTTTAAGTTTTTTGACGCTAGGGTAAAACTTTCTGTTTCAGCTACCGCGACAAACTCATTAATACCTTCCCATTTCATGATTGTTACCATCTCGTAAAAGTTAATTGTTATTTTGCTATATTATCATTCTATAGGAAATAAATATAATAGCGTCAATCTAATACAAACATACAAACAAAGAGCTGAATGAGTCAAACCTTGTTGAGCACTAACTGGAGTTAATATGACTGATCAATTTATTAAATCAAAAGCAGCTATCGCATGGGGCCCTAAACAGCCATTATCTATCGAAGAAATAGATGTAATGCTACCGAGAAAAGGTGAAGTATTAGTTAAAATTATTGCTTCTGGTGTTTGTCATACGGATGCATTTACCTTATCTGGTGAAGATCCTGAAGGTATATTCCCAGTTGTCCTTGGACATGAAGGTGGTGGTATTGTTGAGCAAATTGGAGAGGGGGTAACTAGTGTAAAAGTGGGTGACCATGTGATTCCACTATACACACCTGAGTGTGGGGAATGTAAATTTTGTAAATCAGGCAAAACTAACCTGTGCCAACAAATTCGAGAAACACAAGGCAAGGGCTTAATGCCCGATGGGACAACGCGTTTTTATAAAGACGGTCAGCCTATTTTCCATTACATGGGTTGCTCAACATTTTCTGAATATACTGTTTTACCAGAGATTTCATTAGCAAAAGTAAATAAGGACGCTCCCCTAGAAGAGGTGTGTTTATTAGGTTGTGGTGTAACAACGGGCATGGGCGCTGTGATGAATACTGCTAAAGTAGAAGAAGGCGCAACTGTTGCTATCTTTGGTATGGGTGGTATTGGTTTGTCAGCTGTTATCGGCGCAACCATGGCAAAAGCAAGCCGCATTATTGTTATTGATATTAACGAAAGCAAGTTCGAGTTAGCAAGAAAATTGGGTGCAACAGATTGCATTAACCCTAAAAACTTCGATACAGCAATTCAAGATGTCATTGTTGAGATGACGGATGGTGGTGTTGATTACTCATTTGAGTGTATTGGTAATGTTAATGTTATGCGTAGTGCATTGGAATGTTGTCACAAAGGTTGGGGCGAATCGGTTGTCATTGGCGTTGCGGGTGCAGGTCAGGAAATTTCAACCCGCCCATTCCAGTTAGTAACTGGGCGCGTATGGCGTGGTAGTGCCTTTGGTGGGGTTAAAGGCCGTACTGAGTTGCCTGACTATGTGGAGCGTTATTTGCAAGGCGAGTTTAAATTATCTGATTTTATTACCCATACTATGGGATTGAATGATATTAATGAAGCATTCGAACTAATGCATAAAGGCGAAAGTATCCGTAGCGTAATTCATTTCAATAAATAATTTTATCCTATAATCTTTATTTATTCAGGTAGTCTTCGTAACAGAAGGCTACCTGTTAGCCATTTCGGGGAAGCATAATGACAATTGAAAACATCAGTAATAACAAAGCCTTTGATGGTTGGCATAAACAATATACTCACCAGTCAAAAACACTTAATTGTAAAATGCGTTTTGCTATTTACTTGCCACCACAAGCGAGTAGTCAACATAAAGTCCCTGTGATGTACTGGTTATCGGGTTTGACTTGCAGCGATGAAAATTTCATGCAAAAAGCGGGAGCATTGCGCATAGCCGCTGAACTTGGTATTGCGATTGTAGCGCCCGATACGAGCCCTCGCGGTGAAGACGTAGCTGACGATGAAAAACAAGCTTATGACTTGGGGAAAGGTGCAGGCTTTTATGTAAATGCCACTCAGGCTCCATGGAACAAACATTACCAAATGTACGATTACGTAGTTGATGAATTACCTCTACTCATTGAAAGTCATTTCCCGGTAAATTCACAGAGAGTAATCAGTGGTCATTCAATGGGCGGGCATGGTGCATTAGTGATTGCATTACGCAATCCTACACTATACAAATCGGTCAGTGCTTTTAGTCCAATTAGTAACCCTAAAAATTGTGATTGGGGTAAAAAAGCATTTAATGCTTATTTGGGCAGTGATTCAGAGTCGTGGAATTTATATGATGCGACTGAATTAATGCGGGGGGCAACTGTGCAAATCCCTGCAATGGTGGAGCAAGGCTCGAATGATAACTTCTTAGAAGAGCAGTTAAAGCCTAATGCATTATTAACGGTGGCGAATGCAACTAATTATCCTCTGACCTTTAATATGCAAGAAGGATATGATCATAGTTATTATTTTATCTCTAGTTTTATCGATAAACATATCCGTTTTCATGCCGATAATTTAGGTTTACTAAAGCGTTAATAAATTTACTTTTGCTACTAATGTGGCTAAATCAGTTAGCCACATTATTTTTTATCGAGACTCGAGACTCGAGACTCGAGACTTGAAATTTGATTTTTAAAATGAAATTTGTAGCATTTTATGTAATCGCTCTAAGGCAATTGGGCTTCCTTTTAGTGTTATTCTTATTCCATCTTCATGGTATTGCTCTTCTACCACCTGCATTTTACTGTGAATTTCGCCTATGATACCGCTTGCAGTATAGGGGATATGAAAACAAGCAGAGCACATTTTCTTTTCGAGAAAGGTCTGAATTTCTTGATGCACTAATGCCACATCATTCTTATCACGAGTGCTTATTTGCATCGCATCAGGATATTGCTCTAATAGTTCTAATTGCTGCTCTTCGCTTAAACAATCGACTTTATTAAGTAATAAAAGCCTGTTATTAAAATCGACATTTAATTCACCTAATACATGGTCAACAACGGCCAACTGCGAGACAAAGTTGTCATCTGAGGCATCAACGACATAAAGCAGTAAGGATGCATCTTTTGCTTCTTCTAGGGTTGAATGAAATGACGCAACTAAATCATGAGGTAGTTTTTTAATAAAGCCGACTGTGTCTGATATTAAAATACGTGGTTGAGTCACAGGTTGTAAAGTTCGTACTGTGGTATCTAGAGTTGCGAATAACTTATCTTCAACTAAAACATCAGAGTCCGTTAACGCACGCATTAAAGATGATTTACCGGCATTAGTGTAACCGACTAATGCAACGCAGAGTTGTTCAATACGGCCACTACGGCGACCTTGCATTTCATTTTGCAGCTTTTTCAGTTCTCGTTTTAGATCCGCGATTTTATCACGAATACGACGACGATTAATTTCAAAGGCTGTTTCACCAATCCAACGTCCTTTTTGACGTTCTCGATCGCCACTATTTTCATCACGTACTCGTGGTGTTAGGTAATTAAGACGTGCGATCTCTACTTGTAGTTTAGCGGTACGAGTACGGGCATGTTTACTGAATATTTCAATAATAATACGGGTACGATCGTAAACTTCTACGCCTAATGCAATTTCAACGTTGCGTAGTTGATTTGGACTAAGTTCGCAATCAAACACCACCACATTAGCCTGCTCTTGCACTTCTGATGTTGTTAATAATGCATTTAACTCTTCTTGGTCAAACTCAATCTGATCATCATCTTGCTGTGGCGTTTCTAATTCACCCGTTAAGGTGGCTAATTCTTCAAGTTTACCTGAGCCTAATACTGATAGCTGTTTAGTAGATCTTTGTCGCTGCGTTTTAGTTCCGACAACAGAGAATCCTAAGGTATCGACTAATCGGCTTAATTCAGAGAGTGATTCGTCTACTTCCTGCTGACTAATATCAGGTGTACGAATAGAAATTAAAAGGGCACGAGTAATAAACTCTTCGGTTGTAGCTATCGACATATCGGGCTCATTTCTTAAGGTATTAGGAGGTGCATCCTACGCTGATGCATTCAGTTTATATATGCATTTCAAAAATTAAATAGGTATCTCACGTAATCGCAATGTTCAGTTTATGATTTGCATTGAGTCATTAAATAAGCACATTATATTTTTGGCTAGAGAAAGTATAATTGTAATTAATATATGAAAGAAGGGGGCTATTAATATTGAATTTTAGGTATAAAAAAACCAGCAAAAGCTGGTTTTTTTACCTTACTCAGTAAGGTTTGTTAGCAAATGACATTATCATTTACTTAAATGTGGCTGGGATAAGAGGATTTGAACCTCTGAATCCCGAGATCAAAACCCGGTGCCTTACCGCTTGGCGATATCCCAACTGTAATTTTAAGCGTTGTCTTCGCTTGAGAATATCGTGATTCAGTATCCCGAGATCCTATATTAAAATCTGGCAGTACCTTACCGCTTGGCGATATCTCAACTGTAATTTTAAGCGTTGTCTTCGCTTGAGAGTCTCATTTCTGATATCTCAGATGTAATGTTTAAGAGTTTTCTTCTCTTTGGTAATTCTTTACCTAAGTAAAGAATGGTGCGGAAAGAGAGACTTGAACTCTCACACCTTGCGATACTAGAACCTAAATCTAGCGCGTCTACCAATTCCGCCACTTCCGCAATGGTGGCTACACCGGGACTCGAACCTGGGACCCCATCATTATGAGTGATGTGCTCTAACCAACTGAGCTATGTAGCCATCTACTTTAAATATCTTAACTCCGATTGCATTACAGTCGTTGTTTCGATGGGGCGCATTATGCGGATATCGGTGATACTCGTCAACTATTTTTTAATAAAATAGGTGTTTTTTATTACGTTTGCTCGTTTGCTAAGCAAGTTGATTTTATTTTGTGCAAGGACACTATATTTTTACTTAAAAACGAATCACTTTGATTTCTCTATTGAACTCTTTCAGGCAATTTAAGTAAAGTTAATAAGTTGATTTTATAATTTGTTTGAATGTTGATCTAATTGACTTTATTTTGCGCAATCACCTGTAATTTTCTATCACAGAGCAGTTTTATAACGATTTAATGGTTAAACTCAATAGATAAACAACATTACCTGCAACCATGAGAATGCTAATGAAAATATTACATACCTCGGATTGGCATCTTGGCCAATACTTTATGATGAAAACACGAGAAACTGAGCATTTAGCTTTTTTAGATTGGTTAATTGAATTAGTTAATAAAGAAAAAATTGATGCAGTGCTTGTTGCTGGCGATATATTTGATAGTAGCAGTCCGCCATCTTATGCGAGAAAATTATACAGCGACTTTATTGTGAAATTACAAACATCCTATTGTAAACAGTTAATCATAGTCTCTGGTAATCATGATAGCGTTGCAGTGCTTAATGAAAGTAAAAGTCTATTAAATGCTTTAAATGTTTCAGTATTAGCAGGATTAAGTGACAATATTAGTGAACACTTGATCACCTTGAAAAATAGTCAAGGTGAAGATGCTGCTCTGGTCTGCGCGCTACCTTTTTTACGTGCGCAAGATGTGATGACGAGTGAGCATGGAATTTCTGCTGAGCAAAAGAAGATGAATTTACAGCAAGGTATTCAGAATGTTTATCAGAGCCTTTATCAATTAGCTAAACAGAAAGATCCAACATTACCTATTTTTGCAACTGCACATTTAACCTCGGTCGGGTGCAGTGTATCGGAGTCTGTACGTGATATTTACATCGGGACCTTAACCGCTTTTCCTGCTCAACTATTCCCTGATTTTGATTATATTGCGCTTGGTCATTTGCATCGCGCCCAAAAAGTGCAGAAGTCAGAGACGATTCGCTATAGCGGCTCACCAATCTCACTTAGTTTTGATGAAAGTAAACACTCTAAACAGGTACTGATCGTTGATAGTTCAAACAAGCCATTACAAGTCAGCAGCATTGCTATCCCATGTTTCCAATCTCTACGTGTGATTGAGGGAAATCTGCAGCAAGTCATTGAACAAATAAATGCAATAAAGGACGAGGATCAAACGCAGAGTGTGTGGGTGGAAGTGAAGTTAAAACAAGCACATTACCAATCTGATCTGCAAGAACAACTTAATGAGTTAATTGAAGGCAGTGCGATAGAGATATTAAAAGTGAGCAGTCCGCAGGTCTCTGAAGCGAGCCAGTGGGTTGAACAGCAGGGAGAAACCTTAGAAACTCTCACCCCAGTGCAACTGTTTGAGCATAGATTAAGTAGCGAAGAAAACTTAAGTGATCAACAACAGCAACAATTAACCCTGTTATATAAGCAAGTATTAGCTGATGTGGAGCATCAATCGTGAAAATATTATCATTGCGTTTTAAGAACCTAAACTCATTAAAAGGGCATTGGAAAATTGATTTTCAGGCTGACAGCTTTACTGAAAATGGATTGTTTGTGATCACGGGGCAAACGGGCGCAGGTAAAAGTACTTTGTTAGATGCAATGTGCTTAGCTTTATATCAGCAAACGCCTCGCTTAGATAAAATCACTCAAACTAAAAATGAGTTGATGACACGCGGTACAGGTGAATGTGAAGCAGAAGTTGAGTTTAGTGTTAAAGATAAAAAGTATCGTGTTTTCTGGGGACAAAGCCGAGCTCGTAAAAGTTCTCAAGGTAAATTGCAGGCACCTTATGCTGAATTAGCGCAAGGGGATGGCACTATTTTAGCGAGTAAAGTCAGCGATGTTTTAAAGCAGGTGATTAGTATTACGGGGTTAGATTTTTCGCGATTCACTAAGTCTATGTTACTCGCTCAGGGCGGTTTTGCGGCATTTTTAAATGCCAGTGCAAAAGAGCGTGGCGAATTATTGGAAGAGCTAACGGGTACTGAAATTTATTGTGAAATTTCGCGTCAAGTATTTGAGCAGAATAAAGCCGTGCAAGCGGAGTTAAAAGTGTTAAGTGCACAATCTCTCGTATTAACTTTATTAAGCGAAGAGCAAGTTGAGCAATTACAACAAAGTATTCAACAGTCGCAAACTACAAAGGATCACAATCTACAATCGATAAAAAAATTGGAATTAGCGATTCGTTGGTATCAAGCTACAAAAGAGTTAACAGAGCAACTTGCAGAACAACAACTGGCATTTGAACAAGCGCAAACTGCGGTGCATAACTTTAGTGAAGATAAACTACGCCTACAATTTGCTGAAAAATCCCTGTTATTAAAACAAAGCTTTGAGCAACTGCAGTCATTAACGCTACAGAATCAAAAATTAAAACAAGAAACGGATAAAAAACTGCAACAATCAGCTGATTTGAGTGAACAAACTAATACACAGCAACTGCAACTGACGAAACTTTCTAAGATTAAAGAGCAAGTTTTAGCTCTCAGTGAAACAAAAGTTTCTGCTATCAACAAACAATTGGTGCCACTTGATTTGAAGATTAAACAAGCAGAGCTGACCTTAGTCGAGCAAAATCAGAAAGCCGCGTCATTGACCGCTCAGGTACAGAAAGATCAATTGTTAAATAGCGAGCAGCAGCAAAAAATACAAACTAATCGACAGCAGTTAACTGAGTTAGTACAGAAAACATCTGCACAACAAGATATTCAGCAACTACAACAAAACTTACCTTTGGTTGAGCATCAAGTACAGGCTTTAGCGGCTCATCAAAGCACACAATTGGATTTACAAAATAATCAGAAACAATTACATACTTGGTTAAATACTCAGCGCCAAGTGCAAACATCAGAGCAAGCGACATTGCAGCAGTTGCAAACTAAGCAACTGCAAGATCAGCAACAGGTTAATGATAAGCAACGGCAAATCAAACAGTTATTGTCTGAACACCAGATTAGCGAGGCGACTCAGCTGAACAATAAAGTTGCTGAACTATTTAATCAGCAGCAGCTTGTAACTCAGCAAATTCAATTAGCAGAGCAAATCATTTTACATGTTGAACTTAACGCTGAAAAAAATACTGTATTTAAGCAATTACAAAATACCCATCAACAAAGTAGAACAAAATTACAAAGCTTAAAAGAAAAGGGGCAAGCACTAAATCAAGAGGTGGTAGATTTAAAACGTTTGCTTAAACAAGAGCAGATTATTTTAAGCTTAGCTGGGTTAAAACAACAAGTTCAGCGCGGAGAAGCTTGCCCATTATGTGGTTCGTTGGAACATCCCGCCTTAGATAATTACCAGCCCTTAGATAATAACCAAACCGAGCAGCGTTTGTCAGAAAAAGAAAAGCACTTGGAAGATGCACGCGGAGAATATGCTGCGACTAATGAACGTTGTAAAGTTGAGCGAACTCAGCTTGATAACCTTGAAAAAGAACTCAATGAATTACAACATAAAAACTCCCAGCTACAGAGTCAGTGGCAAATATTGTGTAAACAAGATTATAAAATAGAAAGTCTGAGTTTATTAAATACACAACTGCTTGAATTACAATCTATGCAGCAGCAATTTGGAAAATTACAGAGTGTATTGCAACAACATAATGAGCAGTTACAAAAAATACAGGAACAGGTACAGCAGCAAATGCAGTTGTTATCTGTACAGCAACAACAGGTCAATACTAGCAATCAGCAAGTACTGAGTATTGAAGCTGATATAAAAGCCGATATACACTTGCTAGCGCAACAAGATGAGCAGGTGCTTAAGTTACAAAAAAGTATTGTTGAGCGCCTAGGTGAACAATATGCAACTCAGTTATTTGCATCACCAACACGTTGGTTAACAAAGCAACAACAACGTTTAAGTGAATTTGAATTAGCCAAACAAAAAATTGAAGAACTGACTCAAACGACGCAAACATTAGAGCAAGATTTTGCCTTAAAAGAGCAACTGTTAAGCCAATATCAGAGCCAATTAAGCGTGTATAATAAATTATTGCAAGAGACAAATGAGAAACTTTTAAGCGATAAAAATCAACGTATTAGTAGTTTTGGTGGAAATACTCAGCAACATTTGCTTGAGCAAATTAAAAGTGATCGCAAGCAGGCTGAACAAAACCGCGAGCAGGCTTTGTTTAGTTACCAACAATTAGTTAATCAACAGAAAGAGTTAAGCGGCCAAAGCACATCATTACAGACTCAGTGTGAAGCATTACAGATACAACTTCAGGAGCAGCAACAGTTATTTACTGAAAAACTAGCCGCCAGTGATTTTGCAGACCAAGATGCATTACGAAAAGCGATGTTAACTGAATTGGAAATGACTGAATTGCAAGCACAGCAAACTCGCTTGAATGAGGCATTAATAAGCCATAAAAGTAAACTTTCGGCGTTATCTGAAAGGCAACAGTCACACCTTAAATTACAAGTCATTAAATTACCTTTAGTCGAACTTAAGCAAAAATTAGAGCTGTTGGTTAAGCAAAATGAAGACGTGAATGAGCAATGGTTAAGCGATAAAACAGCGCTAGCAAATGATCAAATGAACCAACAAAAGCAAGCAGGTATCGTTGCCGAACAACAAAAGCGCAAACAAAATGCTGAATACTGGATAACATTAAATACAATGATTGGTGCAGCGGATGGCAGTAAGTTTAGAGAATTTGTACAAGGGTTAACGTTAGATAACTTAGTCCATTTGGCCAATCAAGAGATGACGAATTTACACCAACGCTATCAACTTAAGCGTAACCCTGATGAGAAATTAGCATTGCAAGTGATCGATTTATGGCAAGCTAATACTATCCGTGATGTGAAGACCTTATCAGGTGGTGAGAGTTTCTTAGTGAGCTTAGGTTTAGCATTAGCTTTATCTAACCTCGTTAGTCATAAAACTCAAATAGAATCACTATTTTTAGATGAAGGTTTTGGCACCTTAGATACCAATACCCTTGAGGTTGCTTTAGAGGCATTAGAGCGCTTAAATGCAACGGGTAAATTAATTGGTGTGATCTCTCATGTTGATGCTTTAAAAGAGAGAATCAATCACCAAGTACAAGTAAGCAAAGGCCGTAGCGCTGGGTTTAGCGAGTTAGCAGAGTGTTATCGTTTTAATGAGTAATTAATATTCATTGCTCATTAAACTTGTTGTAATAACGATACAAGTAACAAACTTGTTGATTAAAATTCGTTAATTTATTGTTATTAAGTATTATATATTGATGTCAACTCAATATGCTTGTTAGGTAACTAAACAGTTACCATAGCCAGTTAGATTCGAAAGCCTTGCGATAGATTAACAAAATAATGTTAATCCTCTATTTCTACAATCAAGGAACAGTGCTTAATTGATATCTGTTTTTTCATTGTAGAGGTAGAAATTGAAATAAGGATGGTTTGAAATGCTGTTTATTACTATCAATAAAAAAAACATTGCTACTCACTTTTTAATGAGTGGATTTATAGCTCTGTTTAGTCAAACAGCAACTGCACTCGAAGACTTCACTTTAGATGCAGTGGTAGAAGTACCATCGCAAACAGCTGAAGCCAGTAATGTTGAAACCTTAATGCCGTTAGAAACGGTTGTGAAACCGGCTGAATCTAAAAATAAACAGAATGCAACATCTAAGCAAGACGAAAAAATAGAAAAGGAAATTCAAAAAACCATTGCGGGCTCACAAGCCGCTGATAAGTTAGACCCAGATGAAAAAAAAGCGCCAGTCTGGCCAATGAATATCCCCAAAATACCGGTTAAATTTGATTGGGTTTTATTAAAAAAAGGTGAACTATTAGGCGGCGATTTATCTGCTATGTATCAAGATAGAGTTGAGTTTGATAGTGATGAAGTCGGCGTAGTTTCTATTAAAATGAAAGACATCCTACAAATTAGAACAAAATCAGTGATGTCGGTACGTTTTGTTAATAACCGTGTTTTATACGGAAAACTGCTTATTACTGAAGATAAAGTCACTTTTATTGATTACCCCGATAAAATATTTAACCGAGCAGATATCTTGACTATTTCACCCGCTGAAATTGAAGGTCAAAGCCAATGGGATGGTGAGTTGAGTCTAGGGCTTAATTTCAGTTCAGGTAACTCACCGCGTTTTGATTACCTGTTTAGTTTCGCTGCGCGTCGGTTAGATTCAGCTGGGCGAATGACAATAAGTTATAAAGGCATCTATTCAGAGGTAGAAAATACCGATACCGGTGAAGATGTCAAAACTGAAGAAAGTCACCGCTTCATTTATAATTATGACTTTTATTATTCAAAAAAAATGTTTTTCCGGATCCCTAATTTTGAGCTTTATACCGATCATTTTAAAAACTTAGAGGTGCAAGCAACCTTAGGTTTTGCATTAGGATATGAAGTGATTGATACAAAAATATGGGATAATAAAGACATTGAGATGAACCTCTATACCGGCCCTAGTGTGCAATTTACGCGCTTTGTAGATGTAGAGCCGGGTGAGGAAAGTGAAAATACTTCACCTGTACTTACCTTTGGTGGTGATTTTGATTTAGACCTTACTCAAAATATGGAGTTTTTCTTTGTATATGATGGTAAATTGGTCAATGAAGCCTCGGGTCGCTTAATTAGCCATATGGAAGTAGGCATTGAAATTGAAATATTGGATGATTTTGATGTTGAAATAGCAACCATTATCGATCACACATCTAAACCTACAGCCAATGAATCTGGCGAGTTACCCGAGAAAACAGACACACTATTTGTTGTGTCATTAGAATATAATTTTTAAGGTGCTAAACGCTTAATCTAAGCGTTTAATTAATTTTGCCGGTTGACCACCGACCAAAGTATCTGCAGCAACATTTTTAGTAACCACTGCACCTGCAGCAACTACTGAACGCGCACCTATAGTTACGCCTTGGCAAATCACCACATTGCCACCAATCCAAACATCGTCTTCAACAGTAATTGGTAAACAGATCGTTACCCATTTTCTACGCTCGCGATAATCAGTAGGGTGAGACACGGTGTAAAATTGTGCATTTGGTCCAACTAGAACATGATTGCCAATAGTGATTGGTGCATTATCTAGCATGGTGGCACCCATATTTATAAAGCTATTGTGCCCAATGGAAATTGTTCTGCCATATTCACAGCGAAAGGGAGGGTAGATAAAGCTTTTATCTGTCATGCTTTTTAATAACTGTTTAAACAGTGGTTTAGCTTCTGTAAGTTGGCACTGGTTAATTTTTTGTAATAAGTTGAATGTATTTTCTTTGATCGCTGTTAATTCAGGGCCAAAATCATCGTAATCTAAGCCTAATTGCATTTTTTCAAATTCAGTCATGAGTATCCCATCGTAAATGAAGGTCATTGATATCGAGTAATTTATATCTTTAAAGCCGGAAAGTGCGCTATCTATATTTAACCCTAGAACTTTGTATTAATTCAAGTAAAATTAAATAAAAATATGAATGGGGTTGCAAAATGTTACAACAAGAAAGACACAATAAAATATTAGATTTACTAAGTCAGCTTGGACGTGTTTATGCTGCTGAATTAAGTCAAAAATTACATGTGTCTGAAGATACAATCCGCCGTGATCTTAAGCAACTTGATGATGCGAAGCAGTTACGTCGTGTACATGGTGGTGCCTTACCTTTACAGCAAGAATTTCAAGAGTATCGTTCACGTCAAGATGAAATAGATCCTTTAAAAAAGCGTGTAGCACTTGCTGCTATTAAATTCATTAAACCACAGCAAACTATTCTAATTGATTCTGGTAGTACTTGTTTGCAATTGGCAATGAATCTTCCTACCCATTTTAAATTTACCGTGGTCACACCAAGCCCATTAGTTGCAGTCAAATTAATGCATCATAATAATATTGAGTTGATTCTTTTAGGCGGTAAAATATCTAAACCTACGGTTATGGTATTGGGTGCGACAACCAATGCTATGCTGCGAAGAATTCATTTTGATGCCTGTTTTTTGGGCGTACATGCATTACACCCTAGCCAAGGGTTAAGTATTAATGAGTTAGATGAAGCTGAAACTTTAGCCACTATGATTGATCAGTCTCAGCAGGTAATATTGCTCGGCTCATCATTAAAGCTAGGTAAGATGGGGACTTATAAAATTTGTGATTGCAACAAATTAGATTTGCTAGTGACCGATTCTGATTCAGATACAAAAGTATTAAGTTTGCTACAAGATAAAGGTTTAACCATTGAAATTTGTGCAGATTAATCGTAAATAAAATTATATTAATTCAGTATTGGTTAAGTCTCTGTAAGTATGTTTAAAAAAACATGATCTAAGCTTAATTTTTTATTATTCAACTAAGATAGCTTGCATCGAATGAGAAAGGATTAAATTTCTGTGCTAGTTTTATGTTTAATCGACGTTTAAGCATTTTAAATTTTTATAGTTTCCTAATGTAAAACAGCCCGCCTTAATATTTTTGCCTTCAAAAGGGATTTGTTGTAATGAATAAAAAAGCGATGGTGTTAATAGTTTCTCCCTCTTCATCCGATACTCAAACTATTAGCGCTTCTATAGCATCCAAGTACGATTTTAAGAACGCTACGAGTGCACCACAATGTTTACAAATAGCGCACGATAAAGAACCACCCGATCTTATTATTATTGATACTGCACTACTTGGTAACTCTGGCTATGAACTATGCAAGCGTCTTAAATCAGATACAAAAACCCGCTTGATTCCGATTATTTTTGTCAATGATAGTGATAACGAAGAGATGATTAGTTTAGGTTTAGAGTCTGGTGCAGACGACTTTTTAACTAAACCGGTTAGTCCTGCATTAACATTCGCTCGTGTTAAAACACATATAAGATTTAAATTACAATTGCAAAAGCTCAGTGAAATGGCCTACAACGACCCATTAACGGGTTTGTATAATCGTCATTTATTAGAAGATCTTGGAGCAAAAAAAGTAGCGAGGGCAATGCGCCATAAATATAATTTATGGTTATTAGTGATAGAGATTGATCAGTTTCAAACTATTAATGCAGAGTTTGGACGAGGCGCTGGGGATAGGCTATTGATCCAGATAGCTGATACGCTTAAAGCAGATAGCCGTAGAGAGGATCTTGTTGCTTGCTCTAGCAGCGAACACTTTGTGATGGTTTTTGACCCCTGTGGTGATATTGAGGCACATAATAAAGCGTTAAGAATCTCAGACAAAATTAGCAAACTAATCATAAACGATAAAGAGATCACTGCGAGTATAGGCATTGCTAAATTGCTGGATCGAGATATGGATTTTGAACGTTTGATGATACGTGCTAATGAGGCGTTAGTGAGAGTGAAAGAAAACCCAGATCAACGTATTGAATTTGCTGCTTCCTATTAATTTTAATTGAAGTTACTGCCTTTAAATAAAAAAGGATCTGACAATGTCAGATCCTTAGCAATTAATCAGACTAACCTAAGTTGTCTTTTTATTGGATATTTATACGTTAAAGCGGAAATGAATTACATCACCGTCTTTAGTAATATAATTTTTACCTTCTAGACGCCATTTACCCGCTTCTTTTGCACCCGCTTCACCATTGAATTCAATGAAGTCATCAAAACCAGTAATTTCAGCACGGATAAAACCACGCTCAAAGTCGGTGTGAATAACACCAGCTGCTTGTGGCGCTGTAGCACCTACTTTTACTGTCCATGCACGCACTTCCTTTACACCAGCGGTAAAGTAAGTTTGTAAATGAAGTAGCTGATAACCACTGTTAATTACACGGTTTAAACCAGGCTCTTCTTGGCCAATACCTTCTAGGAATTCAATTTTATCAGCTTCATCTAGTTCAGCAATCTCAGATTCAATCGCAGCACAAACAGGTACTACAACAGCACCTTCTTTTTCTGCAATTTCACGTACCATATCTAGGTATTCGTTATCTTCGAAACCATCTTCACTTACATTAGCAATGTACATGGTTGGTTTGCCAGTTAAGAAGTTTAAGTAAGCAACAGCTTCTTTCTCTTCTTTAGTCAAATCAAGACTACGAACCATGCCGTCAGCTTCAAGATGCAGTTTAATTTTTTCTAGAACAGGTAATTCAAATTTTGCATCTTTATCGCCGCCTTTTGCTTTTTTAGCAAGTCGTAGAATACCGCGATCACAGCTTTCTAAATCGGCTAGTGCAAGTTCGGTATTGATGATATCGATGTCATCTTTTGGATCTATTTTTCCAGCAACGTGGACGATATTTTCATCTTGGAAACAACGTACAACATGACCGATTGCATCAGTTTCTCGAATGTTAGCTAAGAATTTATTTCCTAGACCTTCGCCTTTTGATGCGCCTTCAACTAAACCTGCGATATCAACAAATTCCATTGTTGTTGGCAGTACACGTTGAGGATTTACAATTGCAGCTAGTTGATCTAAACGAGGATCAGGCACAGGAACAATACCTGTGTTAGGCTCAATTGTACAAAAAGGAAAGTTAGCCGCCTCAATACCCGCTTGAGTTAGCGCGTTAAATAATGTTGATTTACCAACATTTGGTAGACCGACTATGCCACATTTGAAACCCATGTTTTGTATCCTGTTTTGTTAGTTATTAAGTAATAATTCAGTATTGTGGAGGTTTATTTTGTAGCTGAAAGCGCGTTTCAGTTAAGCCTAAAATACAACCTACAGTTTGAATTATGACATCTAAATTTGAGAGATAGTTTAAGCTTATTGCGCTTTAAAACTATGTAAGCGATTCATCGCTTTAGCTAACCCGTCTTGCCCTAAAATATGGGTACAACGTGCCGCTTCATCAATGCTTTGTTCAATTAAATTTTGCTCACCTAAAGTAGGTTTGCCAAGAACATAACCACTGACTCTATTTCTGTCACCAGGGTGACCAATACCAATACGTAGACGGTAAAAATTTTTATTATTACCTAGCTGACTAATGATATCTTTTAAACCATTATGTCCGCCATGACCCCCACCTAATTTAAACTTCGCAACACCAGGATCAATATCGAGTTCGTCGTGTGCGACGAGTATCTCTTCTGGTTTAATACGATAAAAATTCGCCATAGCAGCAACAGATTTTCCGCTAAGGTTCATAAAGGTTGTTGGTACAAGAAGACGTAAATCATTACCTGCAATTTGAATACGACCAGTAAGACCATAAAATTTTGCTTCGGCTTTCAGCTGAACATTTTCTTGAGAGGCGAGTTGGCTTAAATACCATTGACCGGCATTATGTCTCGTTTGTGCGTATTCGGGGCCTGGATTAGCCAGGCCCACAAGTAGTTTAATCGTTGACACGATTATTCAGCAGCAGCTGCTACTTCTTCTTCTTCAGCAGGAGCTGTTTTAGATAGAGAGATTGAAACTATTGGAAGGTCATGTGAAGCACCTTTGTTTAGTTCAACTGATTCAACACCAGCTGGTAATACGATGTCAGAAAGGTGGATTGTATCACCGATTGCCATAGTAGCTACGTCTACTTCAAGGAATGCAGGTAGATCTGCAGGTAGACATAAAACTTCAATTTCGTTAGCTGTGTGAGCAACTACGCCACCATTTTTAACTGCTTCAGAAGTATCTTCATTGATGAAGTGTAGTGGAATTGTAGTGTGAAGTTTATGAGTAGCATCAACACGTAAAAAATCTAAATGTTGTACACGTTCTTTGAACGCGTGACGTTGCATATCTTTAAGAACAACTTGCTCAGAAACACCATCGATTTCTAAATCTAAAACAGAAGAGTAAAATGCTTCAATAGCTTCTACTTTAATGATTTCTTTGTGTAAGAAAGTGATAGAAACTGGTGCTTTATCTGTTCCGTATACGATTGCTGGTACTAGATCCGCATGACGAAGGCGGCGGCTCGCACCTTTCCCAAGGTCAGTACGTGTTGTTGCTGTTAATTTAATAGACATGGTGTAACTCCAATAAAGAGGATACTGAATTTAGTTCCTCAAATTTAAAATAGATTTCATCTTGCGACCAGATAAAACCACCTTATCCAATCAGCTCTGACGGGATAAAAAAGGCGCGCTATGATAACGCAGTGGGATAATTTTGTACAATTTTATTCAACAATAATATTTGCATCACAAATACGATAATAATCTATTCATTTGTACGACTTTAAATGCTGGTCAGCTACACACAAAAATGCTTATTGAGTTTGTAATTAGATTAATTTAACTTTTTTAATCAATACGTTGCTTACATCTGTTGTTTCTAAGCTTCAATGACTTATCGAAGTGATGAAATAAGGTTGATAGCGAAACCTACTGAGCAGGGGGATTTAAAATACGCATTACCACTAAATAAAAGAATAAAAAAAACGCCCATTTATAATAAATGAGCGTTTATACTTTCGACATTAATTAGTTAACTAATTAGAAGTGAAACATTGCCGAAATAGACTCTTCATTACTTACACGACGAATCGCTTCAGCAAGCATACCACTTAGTGTTAGCTGCTTAACTTTACCCGTTGCAATGATCTCTTCCGAAAGTGGAATAGAGTCAGTAACAATGAATTCGTCGATAACAGAGTTTTTAATGTTTTCAGGCGCTGAACCAGAGAAGACAGCGTGAGTTGCATATGCATAAACAGATAATGCACCACGCTCTTTAAGCGCAGCTGCAGCTTGGCATAATGTGCCACCTGTATCGATCATATCATCAACGATGATACAATGACGACCTTCAACATCACCGATCAAGTGCATAACTTGAGCAACGTTTGCTTTAGGACGACGTTTGTCAATGATTGCTAAATCCGCATCATCTAATAATTTAGCGTGTGCACGTGCACGTACAACACCACCAATATCAGGAGATACAATCATAGGGTTGTCTAATTTCTTTTCTAACATGTCTTCGAGTAAAACGGTACTACCGAATACGTTATCAACAGGAACATCAAAGAAACCTTGAATTTGTTCTGCATGTAGATCAACCGTTAATACACGGTCAACACCAACATTTGATAAGAAATCAGCAACAACTTTTGCAGTGATTGGCACACGAGAAGAGCGTACACGACGGTCTTGACGAGCATAACCAAAGTAAGGGATAACCGCTGTAATACGTCCTGCTGAAGCACGACGAAGTGCGTCAATCATTACGATTAATTCCATCAGGTTATCGTTGGTTGGTGCACAGGTTGATTGCACGATGAAAATATCATCACCACGTATGTTTTCATTAATTTGTACGTGGATTTCGCCATCGCTAAAGCGACCAACATCTGCGCTTCCTAGCTTAATGAAAAGACGATCTGCAATTTTTTGAGCTAGATCGGGTGTTGCGTTACCAGCAAATAGTTTCATATTTGGCACTGTGAGGACCTCTGTAATCCTGAAAAGTGTGTATTAAAAAGCAACATGCTTATTAATAATTATTATTGATAAATATCATCAATAACGAAATTTTATTTGAGTGTAGATAGTAATTCATTTAACGGAGAATTATTTAACCCTGTGGCTGTAAATGCATTTAGCCAGTCCGGTGTTTTATCTAACACAACTTGAGCGTCTTGAATACTATCGAATGTGCTAAATACACATGCGCCAGTACCTGTCAGTCGAGTTGGTGCGCATTGTATCAACCAGTCTATTATCTTGGCAACCTCCGGATAGTTATTTTTCACACTTGGCTGGCAATCATTGAGCCAACTATCCATCATTAACCTATGGTGACTGCGTTTAGGGGTATTACGAATTAAATCTGGCGCCTTAAAAACAACGGGGGTTGATATATGACAATTGGGTATAGCAACAAGATAACTGTCCTGTGCAGGGGCAACCGGGCTTAGTTTCTCGCCAACGCCTTCTGCAATTGCAGCTTTACCAAAAATAAAAATAGGCACGTCAGCACCTAACTTTACGCCCATTTCAGCAAGTTTTGCATTTTCTAGATTTATGTTCCAGTGGTAATTCAATGCGACTAATGTGGTTGCTGCATCCGATGAGCCACCACCTAATCCACCACCCATCGGTAAGTTTTTCTCCAGTTGAATATGTGCACCTTGATTTTCTGAAGCGTAGGGCTTTAACATCATTGCGGCTTTGTAGATAAGGTTATCTTCTAATTTAAGTCCGCTTATAGTTGGCGATAAGGTTATTTCACCAGATTGATTTGGTGTGATAGTCAAATAATCGCAAATGTCTATAAATTGAAATAACGTTTGTAATTCATGGTAGCCATCATCACGCTGTCTATTTATATATAGAAATAAATTCAGTTTTGCAGGCGCAGGCCAACTAATGGTGTCGTTTTTCATAATGTGTATCTCTTGAATAGTAGCAAAAAGCACAAGTTAGATAAGATGTTACGAATAGTAGTGATTTATAAGGGGTAAATACAGTATTTTAGCTATTTCATCGGCTCATGTGTTACCGAGTGTTATCAGGTATGCTCAAGATTAATTATTTTCTAAATTATTTTCCATAATAAAGCTAGCTCCGTTACGCCACTCTTCTATAGGTTATAGAGTGGCACTGCAAAGTTAGCTTTTGGGTTACTATTGTTGTCCACTATTATTGATCAATTAAATGATGTTCGATCTGACTTTGATACTCCTGTGGTTTAAATTGACTAAACCGAGGTAAGAACTTATCCCAGTCGATAATATGACTGTTTATTTCTGGGCCATCGATGCAGGCATGTTTACGGATCAGCTTGCCATTCTCCATGACTGGCACCATACACGCTCCGCACATTCCAGTAGCATCAACCATTATTGAGTTTAGGCTAGCAACACATGCAATATTATATTCTAATGTTAAATCGCTGACGGCTCGCATCATTAGTGGTGGACCTATGGTGATAACTTCTGCAATTGTCTCTCCTGCACCGTTTTTATTTTTGTTTAGCATCTCTTCTAGTGGCATGGTCACAAACCCTTTAATCCCCAAACTACCATCGTTACTTGCGTAAATAATTTCAAGCAATTCTGGGTATTGGTGATTTAAGGATTGCAGATAATCGTTTGGCCCTGTCCAGAAGGAAAAATCGAGTCCTCTAAAGCCCGAGATTAAAGTGACCTTATTGCCTATTTTAAGATGTGCTCGCAAGATAGGGTGTACAGCTGGCAACCCGACACCACCTGCGGTGAATATGACTCGCTGGTTTGGAGGATGTTTGACGACACGACTTGCTTGACCGAGAGGACCTGCAATCGCTGCAAAGCAATCCCCTAATTGCATCTGGTTGATCATTTTTGAAGTACTTCCTAGACCTTGAATAACCAGTACAATGGTTCCATCTTTTGCATTCCAATCAGCAAGGGTTAAAGGAACTAACTCGCCTTTGGGATCGATCAGCACGCGAACAAATTGTCCGGCTTTGGCTGATTGAGCAATTAATGGGGCTTTGATAGTGAATTCAACAATATCATTACTTAATTGGCGACGTTTAACGATTTCTGATGGTGTTTGCCCCAAGTCGGTATAGTGATCCGCTTGAGCCACTAGCTGTTTAACTTGTTGTGAGCTGAAATGTAAGTCTTGCATGATTTGTTTTGCTGCAGCCTGTCCATCTCCAGCGGCTTTAATAGCTGTAGATCCACCACGGGTAGCATCTCCACCACTATAAATACCGCTTAATGAAGTTTGTTGTGACCCCTTGTTGAGCATGACAGTACCCCATTTAGTTGTTTCTAAATCGGGTTCGGCATCTTTGACTATGGGGTTTGGGTTATTACCGAGCGCCATAATGGCTAAATCAACCTGCATTAACTCAGTTTCGCCGGTTGCTTGTGGTCGGCGGCGACCCGATGCATCCGGCTCTCCTAATTCCATCACTTCAAGAAGAGTGGTTTTGAGTACGTGGTTTTTATCTCCGTTAAACTCGCGTGGAGCTCGCAATTCTTTTAGCTTGATACCTTCTTCAAGAGCATGGTGTGTTTCTTCAATTCTGGCTGGCATTTCTTGTTGGGTGCGACGATAAACAATAGTTACATTGGCCCCTAAACGACATGCCGTTCGTGCAGCATCCATTGCGGTATTGCCACCACCGATAATCATCACCTGTTTGCCTTTTACTTCAGGCAGAGGGGTTTCATAATCATCTTCGTGTGCATGCATCAAGTTAACCCGTGTTAAAAATTCATTGGCCGACATGATATTGAGCAGGTGTTCGCCAGCTACATTCATAAACCTTGGCAAACCTGCGCCTGTTCCAACAAATACTCGTGCAAAACCCGCGCTTTTTAAGTCTGCAAGAGTGGCGGTTTTACCCACGATATAATTAGTTACAAAGCGACCACCCAGTGCTTTTATCTTAGCAACAACATCATCTATTAACTGATTAGGTAAACGGAACTCGGGAATGCCATAACGTAGTACACCTCCGAGTGCATGAAATGCTTCAAATACAGTCACCGGATAACCCGCTTTTGCTAGCAAATAAGCATTAATAAGCCCTGATGGACCAGAGCCTACGATTGCAATCGGAGGTTTCACTGCCATTGCCCAAGGGCTACAGGATATAAGTTCACTGCTTACTCCGTCATCTAACATACGTTGCCGTTGCGGTAAGAACCATTCTAGTTGACCAATTTCAATTGGACGTTCGTTAAGGGTACACATACCCTGACATTGCAACTCTTGTGGGCAAACTCGGCCAGTTACATTTGGTAGTGGATTGGCATCACAAATCAGTTCAAAGGCATCTTTGAATTTACCTTCCCCCATCAGGTTCAATGCTTGCGGTATATGAATTTTTACCGGACAACCTCCGTCTTTATCTGGGTTGACTTCACCTTTTTCATTACACTGAGTAATACCCACTTCACAGGGACTATCTTCACACTGTTTATCTCGCAATACCTCTAACCACACAAATAGTTCGACTTCTCGTAAGCTATATCCCAGTCCTATGTAGCCAAGGTAGCCTTGGTTAACCAGGTCAAAGTCTTTGCGCCGTTCTTGCGCGGGGCGAACATAAGGGGGGATATTGTTTTTCCCCGGCCACCCCTCAGATAAACCTTTAAACATTGGGTAGCGTCCGGATAGATGCTGGTCTAAGGCTTGGATAAAAGCGCGTTTTTGTTTAAGTGGAACTCGCCATAAATAGCGTTGCAAGGCGACGCTTAATGCATTGTCTACCAATAACAACTGCCACAATTTTTCTGTAAAGGCTAAATTTAGTTCGCCCTGTTTGAGGGTTTGACGAATCGCTTGTTGGCTTTCATCAATTAACATCTGTTGGAAGCGCAGTGGATCATGTTCGATTTGTCTCATCAATAAGTCGCGTTGCGCTTGAGATAATGTGCTCGTCATAATTATGCCTCCGCCATCACAGCCGCGTTGAAATGGATAATTTCAGCATCACACTCATCAGCGATACGTGAAGCTCGGCTAATTAACTGATCATTTATTTCAATATTGTCCAGTGCATTGGAAATAACGCGGCTAACCACTTTTGGTACGCCGTTATCTACTATCGTGACTTTTTCAAACAATTCACCTAATTGTTGGTAACAGGTTTTACAATCGGTACATTTTCCTTGGTCTTCATCGTTGATAAAAACTAAGGGAGCGTTGCTAGTGTGCGGCTTTTGTGGCTTGGCTGCGATTGGACTGCTCGTTGATGCAGCTGTTTCTACCTGTGTGATCGGAATTGCTTGCTCAGCGGAAAAAGAGTTCGTTGTCATAGCTAGCTCAGCCAATCCATTAGCCATATTATCAATAGCCTGTTCTTTGGCTTCGATAGCTTGCTGATAGCGTTGTTGCCATTGATTTATTTGCTGTTGATAATCTTGTTCTGTTTTCACATAGTGTTGACCGCTGAAGTATTGCAACATACGCCAATTACGTAAGCGTTCTTCTGTTAGGGCAATAATAGAATCTGAAACGCATAATCTAATTAAGTGGCGTTGTTTATCTGTTGCCCATACAAATGGTGCATTGTTGATGCGCTGTGCAGGACTAAGTGCGATGTAATCAGCCACTTCTAGTTGCGTTACACTGTTATCGATCGCTTTGAAATGTTTTTTAAAGCGTCCTTCATGCAGAGCAAAATCAGCGGGGGTGAATGGTAGTTGTTTCAATTGAGTCATACCATCATGATCGGTATAAGTAATGGTTTGCGTTGCCCAATCCTGTAATAGCTCAGGGTTTCCTTCTAATGAGAAGCGTTCTGCTAATGTTTCACCTTTGCGTGGGTCATGAACAAAAACTGGATTCATACGACTTTCAACTGCCAATCGAGAATGACGCGTACTAGCATCATCTGCAATTCCTTGTTCACCCATGCATGGTGTATAGACATCAAACAAAGCGGGAGAATCTTGATAGTTCAAATATTCCATCAGATTAGAGGTGAAGTGTCCCTGCAGTGCTGTTGAGGTTTGCACCACCATTACTTTTGGATGGAAACTCGCAATAATACCTAGCTCTTTACGTGCTTCCTCTTTACCGCTATGTGCTATGCCATAACGACTGAGATCCGAATCTTGCGCGGTGAAGCTCGAGGTAGACGCTTGGCCACCCGTGTTGGAGTAACTACCTGTATTAAGCACCAATATTTTTATTGGTGTTGATGTTGTTAATAAACGTGACAGCGCACCAAAACCAATATCATAAGTTGCACCATCTCCACCTATGCTAAATACAGTGGGTAATAATGCCAATTCATGATCTGAAAATTGTGTCCACTCAAGATAACGTAGTTGTTGATCATGTACTTGTGGATCGTAGCAATCTTCAATATCTAATTGCGCACTGCGAATCGCTTTAAATTGTGCAATTTGATTGGCAACTTCACCCTCAAATAAACCTTTGGCAAGAGCAGGGGTATCTTGGAATAAGCTATTTACCCATGGATCATTATAAGGATTTGCTGGGAACGTTGATGCATAAACACTACTACAGCCCGTTGCATTGGCAATCAGTGCATCCGAAGGGCCGTTACCCGTCGGGCCATGTTCAAAGTGGAATAAACGCTTATCTAATATTGCAATGGTTTGTTGAATACGTTCAAACCTGAGAGGATCACTTTCACTCATCACATTATCAATGAGCTTAGTTTGTAGCTGTTCAATCAGGTTTTCTAATTGCTCTGTATGCGATTTGTAGCGTTGTTGCTGTAGTGCTCTGTTTATTGAAGTCACTAAACGTAGCGCAGTTACCTCACCGCAACCTCGACAAGCACCATGCCCGGTACTCATTGCATAATAATTATCACGATCTAATAACAATCGTTTTACTTCACCGCTGGACTTAGATGCCTGCTCGATAAAACGAATAGGGGTGCTTGGCATCTCCGCTAACCTATTAAAGCGTTGATGCATAAGCGTGTTTAGTTCGTTAGTTTGGCGCACTTTTTCAAGTGCATTAGGGCCACAAACCTCGACACATTCCATGCAACCACTACATTTACTTGGATCAATCGCTACGCTAAATAAGCCTCCCGACCCTGGGCGTGTATTTTCCATTGCATCGAAAAAAGGTTTGGTGCGGCTCATCGGTGCATCTTCAAGTAGCGCACAAACATTGCCTATGTGCTGTTGCATCATCTGGTTATCGAATGTCATATTATCGATAACACTTGCCATCACGACATGAAGGGAAGATGTGTCGCCTTTTGCTGCACTGAGATATTGTTGGCGAATCGCATCACAGATAAGAGGAACTTGCGCTTTGATCAAGTCACCCTGTGCTGGCGGTATTTCAAGTTGAGCGATGGTGGTATAGAGAATATCGTGGAGTTCATGCACTGAGTTAGGTATTGCCCCATCTGGACAAGCAATTGTGCATTCCATACAACCTGTACATTTGTCTACGTTGAATAGAGGGACATTTAAGCGGAATAAACCTTTGTCTTTGGTTATTGCACTGATTGGTGGTAGGAACATGCCAGAGCCTGGAATAACAGGGGCCTCACTGATACTACCGTCTGCGTATTTTTTACCGGCAATGTCATCAAAATAAGCTTGGTCGAATAAACCACAACTGGCGTTACTGGGTTTATTATGTTGTTTCTGCGCCGCTATTTCGATTTTTTTATTGTCAGTAAAATCAGCATAGTTGACTGCTTGTGTTGCTTGCACGCCATCTCGAATGACGGCCATATTACCTGCTACAACATTTTCACCTTTGGCCCCAAATTTTTTATTAATTTGTCGTTCAATACGTTCTAGCATTTGCTGTGTATCAGTATTCGCAATTACCTGTTGTGCATGTCCACACAAGGCGCCAATAAAGGCTATACCCATCATTCTAATTTCTAAGTCAGGAGTAGGGGCGTGTTTATGAGCGACTTTAAAGGCATCAACGATATAAAAGTTAATATTTTTGTCACGTATGTATTGACGAGCAGATTGTGGTAATTCCTCCCATACTTGCTCTGGTGTATGGTGAGTTTGTAATACAAAGGTGCCGTTCTGTGATAGTCCTGCTAGTGGGTTAGTATGCATGAACACCTTATGATCTGGCGACAAGGCAATATCAATTTGCTTTAATTCAGCGTTGGTAATTTTGATTGGTTCGGGTGACAAGGTAATAAAAAAGTTAGTTGGTGCACCACTTTTTTCTGAGCCGTATTTAGGCATTGATTTAGAATGTAAACCTAGGGCACCTGCAAGAATATCGGTAAGCAATTTACCCGTAGCTATGGTGCCATAACCCCCAACAGAGTGAAAACGAATACGGATTGCGCTTTCAGGTAATAGGTTTGGATTTTCACCTGTTTCTAATGCCATTAGTTCTGTGTCTGGGTAGGCTTGGCGAAGGCGTTGTTGGATATCATTTAACTCTTGGGAAGCTTGATATTCAAAGAATTGAGTGCCTAAATAGAAGAAAGGTTTACTATTTTCCACAAACATATTTTCAAAGGCAGCAATCAGATGACAAGGCTGTAAATCATGTCCTCCTAATCCAAAAATTCCAGTATTTACTTGTGGTGGATGTGCAAGTGGCAAAATGCCTTTGTGACGTAGGCTGATGTTATTTTCATTGGCTTTAAATAAAGCTCTGATGACCCGTTCAGTTAGACGCGTTTCATCACAGCGCTCTAGAATAGTAAGTGATTTTTTACCTGATATTATTTCAATTAATTGTGCCTCAGGAAACGGGTGCAGTTGCTTAATCGAAATCACACCGACTTTATGGCCTTGTTTGCGCAGATAACTGGCAACTGCTTCTGCATCATCGGTAACCGAGCCTAAACCGACCATTACATATTCGGCATCACTGCACATGAACTCCATTACTGGTTGGTATTGTCGACCCGTTAATTGTGCATATTCACTCATTGCTTGTTGGATAAACTTCGGTACATCACTCATAAAGTGAGTGCTATGGTCGACGATACCCGCTTGATAATCTGGTTGATTTTGCACACCGCCAGTTAAGCCTGGATTATGCGTATCAACTAAAGCAGGAACGCGTTGACGAGTACCTTTCTGATAGGAGTTTAACCAAGTACGTCGCCATTTTTTTTGTAATTCTATCGGAACATAATGATTGCTTTCGCTAAGGTGTTCAGCATTATTATCTTGCTCTAACTGCTCACTATAAAGGTCGATATAGTTTTTTAATTCATGGCATTTATCGGGCCAAAATTGATCCTGATATTTATCAATAAACTGGGTGAGTTGCCATACTCGTCCTTTAGCGCCATAAAGCATTTTTTGCGCTTCTGTAGGTGCTTCGATTCGGTCGCTAGGATCGCCTAAATAGAGTTTTAATAGCTCAGGCTCTGGCAGTTGCACTTCACTTTGAATGTGGCTGGTTGCAAAACCATCCATTGCATTGGCGACAGGGATAAGAGAAAGGGCACTGACTCGATAAGAGATTGCGGCTAGATCAGCTGC